>JAGALE010000434.1 GCA_017625335.1 Lachnospiraceae bacterium | reverse complement strand
TACTTTAGGTGACATGAGTTGACTAATGCAACTCTTCACATATATAATACGAGCCTTGTGACTAATGCACTTGAGCTCACGAAAATTAAGGAGGATTCCAAAGATGAATTTGGAAGAAAAGTTGAAAGGTCTCTCAGATGAGCAGGTATTAAAATCTAGAGAGCAGTATGGTAAGAATGAAATTCAGGAGGCAGAACCAGAAACATTCTTACAGAAGGTGTTAGAGTCACTTAAAGACCCTATGTTGATGCTATTAATGGGTATTGCAACATTTATGTTGGTACTTTCATTCTTTGGACAGGCAGAATGGTACGAGCCAGTGGGAACTTTTATCGCTGTAGCTCTTGTGGCATTCATTTCTGCTAGAACAGAAATGTCATCTGATAAAAAGTACAGAGAATTGAAAAATTCAACTAAGGCAGAGCCTATTAAAGTTTATCGTAATGGTGTATTAACAGTAGTAGACGTATCTGAAATCGTTGTTGGAGATATTGTAGTACTTCAGAACGGTGATAAGATTCCTGCAGATGGTACTTTGATTCAGGGTGATATTAGAGTAAACAATGCTTCACTTAACGGCGAGACCGAAGAGTGTAAGAAGTTTGCAGCTGCTGAAGATTGGCAGTTTCCTGATGAAGTAAAAGGTGATACACTTGTAGACAAGCATTCACTCTTTAAAGGAACTACTATCTACAATGGCGAAGGTATTATGGAAGTAGCTAAAGTAGGTATGGCAACTATGATGGGTGAAATGGCAGCTGATATGGCTGACGAAGACGTTGATTCACCTTTAAAGGTTAAATTAACTAAGTTAGCAGGTCAGATTTCAACATTTGGTTACATTGGAGCAATTGCAATTGCAATTGTTTACATGGTACACTTCATTATGTTAGCAGGTGGCTTCGGTCCTTATTTTGCATCTGGCGGAATGAATATTCTTAAAGATGTAATTGAAGCTGCCACAATTGCTATAATGATAGTCGTTTGTGCAGTACCTGAAGGCTTACATTTAATGATTGCACTCGTATTACAAGCAAATACAAGCAAGATGCTTGAAGCTAATGTCCTTGTAAGAAAAGCAATCGGTATTGAAACAGCAGGTTCATTAAATATATTGTACAGTGATAAAACTGGTACAATCACTAAAGGTATTTTGGAAGTAACTACATTCTTTACTGCAGACGGTAATGAAATCGCATTAGACAAGATTTCAGAAAAAGCAGGAAAGGTTAAAGGTTTACTTGACTTAAGTATTGGTAAAAATACTTCAGCTATGTATGATGATAAGCATAATGTAATTGGTGGTAACTTAACAGACCATGCATTGCTTAAGTTCTTAGGTGAAGATACATATGTAGCATTGTATGAAGACAAAAAGAGTAATGTTACACTCAGTCAAAGTTTCAACAGCTCTAATAAGTTCAGTCAGTCATACATTGAAGGTCTTAAAAAGACATTCTACAAAGGTGCTCCTGAACGTCTTGTAACAAAGGCTACAAAGTGCTTAGATGCTTCTGGTAAGGTTGTAGACCTTGATAAAGATGTATTAAATGCTAAGATTGATGAATTAGCAAACAGAGCTATGCGTGTACTAGCATTTGGTTATTCTGAAAAGAAGATGGTAGAAGATAAGATTAACGATGATATCGTTCTTATTGGTCTTGTAGGTATTCGTGATGACGTAAGACCTGAAGCTAAGCAAGCAATCGAAGAAGTACAGGGTGCAGGTATTCAGGTTGTAATGATTACAGGTGATAGACTTGAAACAGCAGTTGCTATTGGTAAAGAAGCAGCACTATTGACTGGTAAAGTTGATGTATTAACACCTGAAGATATCATTGATGATACTAAGGTATTAGCTCAGGTAGAAGAGATGGATACAGTAGCATTATCATCAGATGCACTTAATAAATTAAGTGATGATACAATTAAGAAGATTCTTCCTAAGATTAGAGTAATTGCTAGAGCATTACCTAAGGATAAGAGTCGTATGGTTAAATTAACACAGGAACTCAACCTTGTATGTGGTATGACAGGTGATGGTGTAAATGACTCACCAGCTCTTAAGAGAGCAGATGTAGGTTTCGCTATGGGTTCTGGTACAGAAGCAGCTAAAGAAGCTGGTGACCTTGTAATTATTGATGATAACTTCTTATCAATCAAGAATGCAGTTTGGTACGGCAGAACAATTTATGAGAACATTTTGAAGTTTGTAATTTTTCAGCTTACAATTAATGTTTCAGCAGTTTTAATTAGTGCAGTACTTCCTTTCTTAGGTATAGAAGCACCTTTAACTGTAACACACCTATTGTTCGTGAACCTCTGCATGGACTCTTTAGGGGCATTGCTGTTGGGGCAGGAACCTGCACTCATTGAGTACATGAAGAAAGCACCTCGTAGACGTGATGAATCCATTGTAAGTAAGAAGATGTTCATTCAGTTCTGTATTATGGGTGCATATTTATTCATATTATCACTTGTATGGTTTGAAAGCGATCTTATTGAACAGTTCTTCACAGTAAACGGAGAATTAAATATGGCGCAGTTCAAGACAGGATTCTTCGCAGCATTCATGTTCAGTGCAATTCTTAACGGATTTAACGTAAGAAACGATGGGTTGAATATATTTAAGAATATTAAGAAGAATGGTAACTTCATTAAAGTACTTGGGGCAATGCTATTAGCTACATTAGCTATATGTCAGCTTGGATTAGTCATTCCAGTTGTGGGAAGCATGTTTAGTACAACACCTCTTACTGTCTTACAATTAGCAGTGGTATTAGTAATATCTGTAGCAATCATATTAGTAGACTTGTTACGCAAACTGGTGTGTGGTACTTATAAAACTAAGTAAATAAGCTAAACTGAATTACGGAGTGTACATTGTTGTGTACACTCCTTTTATATTTGTAGAAATATATACTTTAGAGGTGAGTTAGATGGGTAAAAGGATAATAAGCGGTGTAAATGATTTATATACATGGTGTCTAGAGAATGGTGTTTATGGTAAAAAATTTATACAAGAATGGACAGGAATAACAGAGTCTGGTGAGATTATAGATATACATACTACAGCACCTAAAAGTCCTAAGAGAGTATTATTTAAGTGTACTAAAAATAGGGAGCATGAATGGTATGCAAAAATATCTAGTAGAAATTCATTTATGTCTGGCTGTCCATATTGTAAGAAAGAACTAGGACATAAAGGTATTAGCCTATTAGATTGGTGCAATACAAACAGCGATTTTGGTAGATTGATTATTGAAGAATGGACAGGTACAGATGTAGATGGAAAAAAGATTGATATAGATAAGGTTTCATCTGGTAGTGCACATATCGTAAAATTTAAGTGTAGATACGGACATGAATGGAGTGCTAAAATAGCAGCAAGAACATATTATAGGACAATTTGTCCAGTGTGTGCTAATCACAATGCTAGCATAAGGGAGGATAAAAACTTATATGCTTGGTGTAAAGACAACGGGGAAATAGGTAAGGCTATTATAGATGAATGGGTAGGAAAAACCTGTGATAATAGAGTATTGGATATAAACAAAGTAGCTCAAGGAAATAACTTACGTGTAAAATGGAGGTGCATAAAGGGACATGAATGGGAGGCACCAATATCAAGCAGAACTTATTGCAAATCAACCTGTCCATATTGTTCAAATAAACTGGCTAGTAAAGAAAACAACCTATTTGTGTGGTGTAATAATAATGGTATATATGGGAAGCACTTGTTAAATGAGTGGACAGGATTAGATAGTGATAATAGTAAAGTCAGTATGCAAGATTTATTACCTGGGACACATAAGAAGGTTAAATGGGTATGTAAAAAGGGACATAGTTGGATATGCAGTGTAGTAGATAGAACAACACATATGCGAATGTGTCCAAAGTGTAATACAACTGGAACATCTTACATCGAACAATTTATATACTTTGCATTAACACAACTATATGATTCTTGTGAAAATAGATATAGAGCTTTTAAAGGTGATAATGATTTATATGGAAATTTCAAATCAACAGGTATAGAATATGATATAGCATTATTAAGGGACAATATATTTATAGAATATTCACCTTCATATACACATTCAGACAAGGTTAACATAGATAAGTTAAAGTTTAAAAAATGTGCAGAAAACAATATTAGATTTATATACATAACAGATAATTATATTTTTGATTCTAAATATAATACAAAAGAATGTATTAAAAATGGTGAGCCTAGTAGTATATTAGAAGCATTACTTAAAGTACTTGGAAAAGAGGATGTAGAAGTAGACATAGAAAGAGTGATGCAAAATGTAATATATAAAATGTACTATAAATAGTACTAAAGCAATCGGAATGGTTGAATGGTGCATAGTATTAGCAGTATCCATCATCATTATTCCAGTAGATATGATTCGTAAATTAATTTGCGGAACATATAAGTAAAAAATAAGCAATACAGTAAGTACAATATATTAGATACCAGTCATTGTGGTTAATAAAGACACTCTGACTGGTATTTTTTATTACTAGTTATTAAATAATATATACCTTATTAAAGTACATTTTTGTTAATGTGAGTAATTGATTAATTAAATTGAAAGGTGGATAAGAAAATGTTTGATATACCTATGAATACATCGGGAGCAGTAGATTTAGCTGCTATGGCAAGTGGAAATTTTGGAGGTGCAGCACAACCTCAGATGCAACAACCTCAACAACCTCAACAGCCTCAACAGCCTCAACAGCCTCAACAGCCTCAACAGCCTCAACAGCCTCAGATGCAACAACAATATCAACAGGCACCACAGCAAAATTTCAACCAACAACCTGTAATAAATCAAGCACCTGTACAGCAGAGACAAAGACCAGCAGGTGGTGGAGTACATCTCAAAAAGGGTCAGAAAGTTGCACTTGCTGGTGCAGGTGGAGCTGCATTGCAAGCAATTCAGGTATGCTTAGGATGGGATGTTAATAATCAGGCTTGTGACTTAGATGCTTCTGCTTTTATGTTGGGTGCAGATGGAAGAGTTATTGGTGATGATTGGTTTGTATTTTATGGACAGACAACATCACCTGATGGAAGTGTTAGACACTCTGGTGATAGTACAAATGGTGCAGCTATGGGTGATGATGAAATCATTGATATTAATTTAGTATCAATTAATCCTAATGTAAAGAAAATTACATTTGTTGTTACAATCAATGAAGCCCTGGAGAGAGGCCTAAACTTTAGTATGGTGGCAAACGCTTATGTAAGAGTAGTAGACAGAACAACAGGTCAGGAACTTAATAGATTCCAGTTAACAGATTACTATTCAAATGTAACAGCTATGGTAGTTGGAGAAGTTTACAATCACAACGGTCAGTGGAAATTTAATGCAGTAGGTGACGGAGTAGCCAAAGACCTTGCTGGACTATGTGCAATGTATGGAGTAAACGTAGCTGATTAAGGAGAAAAGAGATGAAATTATTAACAACATTATTAATGTGCTTAAGTTTAATATTTTCTAGTTTTAATCCATTTGCACCATTGACAATAGCATTAATGGGGGATAAAGAACAGACACCAACGGCTGAAGAGAATGTAGAACCACCAACTGAAGTGGTTGAAGTAATGCCTGAAGATACTGTAGAAGACACAGGCTATAAAATTAAAAACTTTATGGCTATGGACTTTGAAGGCTATTGTACAATGGATATGCCTCAGTCGCATTTTAAAGTACATGTTGGTTCAAGTACAAATGTATTAAGAAATCTTATATACAAAGATAATAAAACTAGACTAACATGTAGTTATATAACAAACATAGCAGTAGATGCTGATATACCTGGATATATAACACAAGAGGTTGCTGGTGTTGACACTGTAACAAATGGTAAATCTGAAGAAATATATGGTGACAACGTAACTTGGATGAAAGTACCATCTACTGAAAAAGAAGATGGATGTAATGTGTATGTGTGGTACACATTAAATGAAAATAAGTCAGCAGCATTTTGGGTTAAGGCTAAGGTGGCACCTGATTCAGACGGTGAAGAGTTTTATGAGGTTTTGACAAAAATGTTCAATTCATATAATTATTATCAATATGGTTCTGGAGCAATATTTGATACACCTAGTACTGGATATTATGCAGACGCTGATTTTGATGATGGAACAATAGGAGATACATCAGACTACAGAGCAAATGATAGAGCATACACAGTGTTCCAAACAAGAGGTGGATACATAGAGGGAGCAAACATATCAGCTAATTGGAAAGACTTAGAAATTATTATAGATGGGCATAAATTTGCATTACCTTGCAGACTAAATGATTTTTATGAAGCTGGGTATAAAGTAAATGACTTATCATTAGCAAACACAGACCTTACAATATTCCCTATGAACAGATTAAAGGTTAAATTGATTAATGCAAATGGTACAGTTGTAACAGTAACAGTTATAAACGAGTCAGCTAAAGATAAGAGACACATAGATGATTGTAATATAGTTACAATATTAGTAGATAGAAAAGACTTTGTAAATATGGCAGACGACATCTATGAACAATATGGATTTGAGGAAGTAGAAGCAGATAAGAATTTGTTTATAACAAAAGAAGATATAGAAGATAACAATAATGAAAATACTGATGAATCCAATGAAGAGAAAGACATTGAAAAGTTAGAAGTGGATGACACAGAAGAATCCAATGATGAAACATCTGAAGATGGTGAAAAAACATCTGAAGAAAGCGAAGATAAAGATTCTGAAGATACTGATACAAGTGAATCAGAGGATAAGCAATCAGAAGATACATCTGAAAAATCTGAAGATACATCAGTAGAATCATCTGATGAGAATTCTGATGAAGAATCTAATATAGATAAACAGAGTGAAGATACAGAAGATTCTAATAAAGAAAGTGATACATCAGAGGATAATGAAGAACTCAAAGAGTCTGATGAGTCTGAAGATAGTGACACGTCTGAAGATAGTGACACGTCTGAAGATACAGAAGATGAGGACGATACATCAGAAGAAGATAAAGATACTGAAAAAACTGAAGACTCAGATGAAGATGAGTCTAAGGACACAGATGATGAGAAAGCTTCAGCTGATAAAGACACCGAAATACCTGAAACAGATGGAGCAAGTATCAGTGATGAATTAGAAGCAGATGAAGACTATGAATCACATCAGCTCATTATAGCAGGTGGAGTAACTTGGGGAGTATATACTGATGACGCTATAGCATACTTCGGTAAACCTGGTGAAAAGGTAAACTGGGGAAATGGAGACCAGTATAGAATAACTTGGAAATCCAGTGAAAAGAGAATGACAATAGTAATTGGATTATTACACACTATACAATCAGTTGAAATATCTTGTGATGGATATGATTATTAGTAATTTAAGTTCGGTAGGTCAATATAAAGACCTACTGAACTGATATAGAAAAGGAGAAAACAACAATGATTAAATTTGAAACATTAAACGAGTTAACACTCAAGGTAACATGTGACGGGGGCGAAACTTTCTTCACTAAAGCAGGTGCTTTTATAGGTGGGGAATGTTATGGACAGAAGAACTATCAGTTCGAAAAGTGCTTGTTAGGCCCGCAAGGTAATCCACTACAGGCTGCTTTAGGTCAGTTAAGCAGAAGATTTACTGGTGAAAATCTTCCACTTATGAAGGTAAGCGCAAGGGGTGCAAGTATAATATACTATGCTAATGAAGCGCAGCATGTACTTGTATACAAGCTTAATCCTGGTGAGACAATTTCAGTTGAATCTGAGAACATATTAGCATTTACACCTGATTGTAAGTATGGAGTAAGATTCCTAGCTCAAGGTGTGATAAGTCAGAAAGGCTTAGCAACATCTACACTTTCGGCACAAGGACCTAATGCATATGTAGCAATACTAATTGATGGTAACCCTATTGTATTAAGTAATGTACAAAACGGTTCAACACTTGAAGTTGACCCAGACGCAGTGGTTTGTTGGGTAGGACAGGCAGGACAATGTGATCCTGGGTTTAAACTTGATTTATCATGGAAAAACCTCATTGGTCAAGCAAGTGGTGAATCATATATGATGGAATGGGGTCAGAACAAAAGAGCTTCTGTTATAGTTCAACCTAATGAAAGACAATCTGGTGTTAATATTGGTATGGATGGTGGTTCATCTGGACAGAGAGCACATGCACAGCAGAATCAGTCACTTGGACAGGCTGGACAGAATATAGGACAGACACTTAGCGGACTAGGTGGAATGCTTGGTGGCGGAAACAGTGGACAAGGCGGTGGTCTTGGTGGTATGATAGGTGGATTATTTAGCTAATAATTGTACATAATAAATTATAAATTGAGCACTTACTTAATTATTAAGTAAGTGCTCATAAGCATTTTTATATATAAAATATAAAAATATATAAGAAATGTGGAGGTATTAATTTTTTATGAGTACAGTTAACTTAAGTAAACAGACAGTTAATTTAACAAAGGGTGAACGTATTAATCTATCTAAATCATCTGAAGGATTGAAGAAGATTTTAGTTGGTTTAGGTTGGGACCCTGCAGACGAAAACGGGTACAGGACAGAATCTGTATTAGTACAGCCTGGATTCATTGGTAAATTATTTGGGGCTAAGGACAAAGTTGTTGAGCGTACAGTTAGAACTGGGTCGAATGAAACAATTGATTGTGATGCTTGGTTAGCATTGTTATCTGGAGGAAGATTACTAAATAACATGGATATAGTATATTATGGTAGGAAGGAATATTACAATGACTCAGAATTGGTAGTGCTTCATCATGGGGATAATCTCACTGGTGAGGGAGAGGGAGACGATGAACAAATCACAATTAACTTAGATAAATTACCTGATAAGTATGACTCAATAGTTGTGGGAGTTACAATATATCAAGGTAAATCTAAAGGACAGTCTTTTGATAATATTAAGAATACATTCATTAGAATTGTGGATGAGAAAGATAACTTTGAAATTTGTAGATTTAATCAGGCTGAAATGGCAGAGGACAAGGGTTCAATCACATTTATAGCAGGTAAATTATATAAAGACAAAGGAGAATGGCAGTTCACGGCAGTAGGTAAAGGAACTAAAGATGCTAGTATCGGAGATGCTGCTAATCATTATAGATATTAGGAGGACAATGTTGTGGCAGTAACACTTAAGAAAGGCAGTAAAGTATCACTTACTAAAGAAGCGTCTAATCTCGGTATTAGATTAAATAACGTGGCAGTTGGATTAGGCTGGGATATTAGTAGAGGTACGAGTACATACGATTTAGATGCTTGGGCACTTGCAATTACAGACGAAGGATTAAAGAAGAAAAATCTTGTGTATTTTGGAAATACTCTAGACTCATCAAAAAACATTCATCATTGTGGAGATAATCTTACAGGTGATGGAGATGGTGATGATGAAACTATTACAATAGCACTTGAAAATCTTCCTAATACATACAAACATGTACTTGTAGGTGTTACAATATACAGAGGAGCACAAAAGAGACAGTGCTTTTCAGATGTAGATAATACATTTATAAGAGTATATGACAGAAATACTGGCATTGAAATATGTAAGTATAGTGATGAATTTAAGGGAGATATTGGTAGCTATACATCCATGTTATTTGGAGCATTTTCAAGAGTGCCTGGAGGATGGGAGTTTAATGCAGTAGGGCGTGGAAGCAAATTTAGTTCCATTCCTGATGCTTTAAATGTCTATGGTGATTACACCTTAGAAGATAATATAAATAATAATGTGAATGGAGGAACAAAACACATGGCAGTATCATTAAGTAAAGGTGGCAAGGTAAGTCTTGCAAAGGTAGCAGCTGACGCAGGTATTAGCGGAGGATTAACCAAGATTATCGTTGGTCTCGGATGGGATACCAATAGATATGATGGTGGAGCACAGTTCGACTTAGATGCAGCAGCATTTATGTTAGGTGCAAATGGTAAGGTTAGAAATGATTCAGACTTCATTTTCTATAATAATAAGATGGGTCAGGGTGTTGAACACACTGGTGACAACAGAACTGGCGAAGGTGATGGAGATGATGAACAGATTAAGGTTGACCTTACAGCAGTTCCTGCAGATGTAGAGAAGATTGACTTTACTGTTACAATTGACCAGGCAGATGTTAGAAATCAGAACTTTGGTATGGTAGAGAACAGCTTTATTCGTATCGTTGATGAGGCAACAGGTACAGAGCTTGTTAGATACGACCTCGGAGAAGATTTCTCTGTTGAAACAGCTATTGTAGTAGCAGAGCTTTACAGACACAACGGCGAATGGAAGTTCAATGCTATCGGTTCAGGATTCTCAGGTGGCTTAGCAGCTCTTTGCGGAAACTTCGGTATTGATGTAGGTTAATTAAGTAAAATACATATGTGCAGAGGTATACAGCCTCTGCACATATAAATAAAAGGAGATATGACAATGGTTTCAGTAGGACAGTCAAATGCACCTATTAACTTATCCAAAGGTGCTAAAATTAATCTTAGTAAGGAAGCTCCTGGACTTAAGAAAATTATGGTAGGTCTTGGTTGGGATACTAATAAGTACAGTGGTAGAGATGATTTTGACCTTGATGTTAGTGTATTCATGGTAAATTCATCTGGAAGAACAAATGTAGACGGATTCATTTTTTACAATAATCTTAAAGGACCTAATGATTGTGTAATTCATCAGGGTGACAACAGAACTGGCGAAGGTGAAGGTGACGATGAGCAGATTTACATTGACCTTGATTTAGTGCCAGCTGAAATTGAAAAGATAGCAGTTACAGTAACAATTCATGAGGCTGACAGACGTGGTCAGAACTTTGGTCTTGTTGAAAATGCTTTTTGTAGGCTTGTTAATACCGAAAATGATGATAGAGAGGTAGTACATTTCGATTTAGGAGAGGACTTCTCAGTGGAAACAGCTATCGTAGTAGGTGAGTTATATAAGCATAATGGAGACTGGAAATTCAATGCAATTGGACAGGGATTTTCTGGTGGTCTGCAGGCATTATGTAGAAACTACGGTTTAGATGCAGAATACAGATAATACAATATAATATAATATAAAGAACAGTTTAAGAACATACCTTCATGGTATGTTCTTTTTATTTGCATATATTAACTATCAATATATGCATATAGAAATATAGATAAAATAACAATATATTATGGCATTTATAATATATAATAAACATTAGGTATAGTGAAATACATTATACAAGTATACTGATGATATCAATTATTAACTTATAAATATGTTAATATCATTACAATTAAGCACTAATTATAATGATACACATTGTGTATACTAATACTACAGTGATTACATATGTATATATTGAGGTAACATCTAAATATAATGTATATACAATATGAATATAAATTTTTATAAACACACATGCAATATTTATAATGTATAAAACATATAAAATAATTATATCATTTGAGAAACTAACCTTCTTTATACATATGCAAATTATATGTGTACATAATTTGTACTTTTTAATATTTTGTAACAATTTTGTAATAACTACAATAAGCATTATTAATTTTTATAGTCCTAATTATTAGCATATAATTATATAAATATAGATTTTAAATTTTAATTAAACTATAAAAAGAGATACATGCATTATATAAGTACTCTTTTGGAGGTAAAGGACATAAAAAATAAAATTATTAAACTAATGGGAATTATGGGAATTATAAGTGTAACAATTCCAGCAAACATATTTGTATATGCTACATCAGAAACAAGTTATGTTGAAACTGTTGAATCAATTATAACTGTAGAGGATACATTTATAAATGGAGAGGTAGAACAAGATAGTGATATAGAAACAACTGTATCAGCAAGTGTAGCAGAGGTCATAGGTATTAATGTAGAGGATACAGATGTATACTCATTAGTATTAGGAGAAGAACTAGCTAACTTTGATATAGTATACAAAACAACAGAGGAAGAAGATATTTTAGAAGAAAAATTTGAAGACATGCATGAATTAAAGACAGCAGAGTTAAGTGAGTCAACATTTGTTAAATTACCTAGTGAAGAAGAGATAAGAGCAATGGAGGAACAACGTAAGAAAGAGGAAGAAGCTAGGTTAGCACTTGAGGAGCAGGAACGACTTGAAAAAATACAACAAAAAGCATTATTGGAAATTGAAAATCCTGATGAAAGCTATAATGGTAAGGTAGTTGTATTATCTGAATCAGATAGAGATTTACTTGAAAGACTTGTACAAGGAGAAGCAGGTGGAGAGGGTATGGAAGGTGCAGCTCTTGTAGCACAGGCTATTAGAGATACAATGGTATATAAAGGATTTGATTCAGTAGAAGAAGTTAGGAGAGCATTAAAATACAGTGGTAGCACAGCTAATAAACCTAATGAAAATGTTAAACAAGCAGTCAAGTTTATATTTGATGATGGTGGATATGCAGTGAAACATAGTATATTTTACTTCTATGCACCTGCTAAGGTAAGTAGTCCATTTCATGAATCTCAGAAGTTTATAATAGAACATGGTGGACATAAGTTCTTCAGTGTAAATGATTAAAACATTAATATTTCCAGCTATTAATAGTTGGAAATATTTTTATACATACTTATTGACAAATTGTTATTAAG
>JAGALE010000433.1 GCA_017625335.1 Lachnospiraceae bacterium | reverse complement strand
ATTATCTTTGCTAACCCCGTGTCTTGTAATCATTGTTAATGTTTTCATAATGATATCTCCTTTACTTAATGATATATTAACTAATATTTAAAACCTCAATTTAATTAATTTTAAATACACCAATATATCATAATTATGATTGTAAATCAGCCTTTTAATAGTAAATTACTGCATTACACATACATTATTATGTATGTTCCTTCTCTTTAATTATATCTGAAACGTCAACTCTCTCATTTTCAGGTATAATCAATCTATCACTTCTCTTTATTAAGCCTAAATATTTATGCAGTCTGTATGAAATATATTTCTTAACTGCCTTTGCTCTGTGTGCTGGCATTAAATCCAGAACAGGCTGTATTTCATTTAATATCTGAATTGTTTTAGTTACAACATTAAAGCTAGTACCACTAAGTGAACTTATATATGCTATCTGTTTATCATGTGTCTTTTCCATTGTACATGCTGTATTTAGCCACTCACCTACCTTAAACCCAAATATATCTGCAATTATAGCAGGTGTTTGTGCCAATAAACTTGCTCCATTATCCAATATAGGTGCACCAATGATTTCACCATCTTTACTTCTAAGTAAATGTACATTACCATAATGTCTATCTACATTACCTATTATTGCATCAAATAAAATCATTGTATCTATATATCTTTGGTCAAGCATCTCATACATTACTTCTCTGTTTGTTACTTTAGGTTCATCAGGTAATCTCACTATATTACGTGCTCTCTTAATTTCAGCTACTGATGTTATAGAATAATTCTTTCTATCTATTTTTTCACAAATGCTTATATATCTACACATAGGGTTTAAAGGAACCATTCCTTTAAATAATTTTGCTGGAAGTATGTCGTATTCTAGAACATCCATCCCAAGATTTTTACCTATTATGTATGCAATTTTTTCACTAAATGGTTCAAAACTAAATGCACTGCTTCCTTTTATAAGAAACTGACGACCGCTATTAATATCTTCAACCCAAAATTTTTCAAGTCGTCCACCATTAGCATGTGAACGCTTAAACTCATGAAGTACTAATCTTTTGTTTTCCCATGTGACTATGTTAGTATTCTCCATGTGTAATCCTCCTCATTATCTATGTCTAAGCTATTGTAGGGGTAGTTCTCCAATCCCATCTGTCCTCTAATAGAGTGTGTATCATATTTATCATTATCTGAGTATACCATCCAGTATGGGTCAGTTATTAGAGAACACCTTGTTGCTTCTGCTATTTTATCCACATTATATTTTGTTAACCCTAGCTGTCTTAGCATCTTCCTTGAACCAAATCTATTTTTTGGAAATACCCTCTCTTTTATCCATGCTTTTATGACTATTTCCATATCAACATCTTTATCTATTGCCAACTCAAATATATACGGTAACCATGATTTTCTAATACCGTTATTTAGTTTGAGCTTAGTCTTATCACCGTCTTTTTCAAATTTACCAAGTTCTAATCCATCATACATTAATGCTATCATTGAATCACTCCTCCAAGTTGTGTTAAGCTAGTCCAAAGCTTGGTTACCTCATCTAAGGATTCAAAATATATTTTAAATAATTTATCTTTAGATAGCTTAAATGTTGATATGTATTTATCTATACGTT
>JAGALE010000432.1 GCA_017625335.1 Lachnospiraceae bacterium | reverse complement strand
GAGATGGATTGAGGACGAGGAGGAAAAGCGTGGTTATGTAAGAACCAAGACTCCTCTTATGGCAAAGTCAGACCTTTATAAGATCTCAGGACACTGGGATCACTACAAGGATGGTATGTTCGTACTTGGTGACGAGGAGAAGGATAAAGAGGTTTTCGCCCTTCGTCCTATGACTTGTCCATTCCAGTACTATGTATATAAGGCAAGCCAGAAGTCATACAGAGACTTGCCTATCAGATATGGTGAAACTTCTACTCTCTTTAGAAATGAAGACTCAGGTGAGATGCACGGTTTAACTCGTGTTCGTCAGTTCACTATATCAGAGGGTCACTTAATTGTTAGACCGGATCAGATGATTAGCGAGTTTAAGGATTGTATCGCTCTTGCACAATACTGCTTACAGACCTTAGGCGTTGAAGAAGATGTAACATACCACTTATCAAAGTGGGATCCTGAAAATAAGGAAAAATACATCGGTGAACCAGAGGTTTGGGAGAAAACAGAGCAGGATATTAGAAATATTCTTAATGAATTAAATATACCATTTACAGAGGATGTAGGAGAGGCTGCATTCTATGGTCCTAAGGTTGATATCAATGCTAAGAATGTTTACGGCAAGGAAGACACAATGATTACTATTCAGTGGGATGCTTTACTTGCAGAGCAGTTCGATATGTATTTCATCAACAAGGACGGCGAGAAGGAAAGACCATACATCATTCATAGAACTTCTATGGGCTGCTACGAGAGAACTCTTGCTTGGCTTATCGAGAAGTACGCTGGTGCATTCCCAACTTGGTTATCACCAGAACAGGTTAGAATCCTTCCTATCTCAGAGAAGCATCATGAATACGCAGGAGAAATCCTTGCTAAGCTTAGAGCTGCCGGTGTTCGTGCTACTATAGATGAGAGAGCTGAAAAGATTGGTTACAAGATTCGTGAGGCTAGATTAAACAAGCTTCCTTATATGCTTATAATCGGAGCCAACGAGGAAGAGTCAGGCACTGTATCAGTAAGAAAGCGTGGCGAGGATGGCGATCTTGGAAGTATGGAAGCAGACAAGTTTATCGCTGATATCGTTAAGGAAATTGCAGATAAGGTTATAAGCTAATATCTGCTACGAAAAAATATATTAATATAGGAATAATATGTTTAATTTTAATCTTATCACTATATTAATTTCATAATGTTTATGATAAAATTATGGAAGAGTTGACATTTATCGACTCTTCCTATTTTATTTATACAAGCTTTCATATATTCATTATAGCTTATGAACAGATTTAGTAATTACTATTGAGGGGGTACACAATATGCAATGTCCTAGCTGCTTTGCCCAGCTACCGGATGGCTCAACATCCTGTAGTTTCTGCGGCAGCCAATTCTATAACGAAATACAATATACACCTGATTATAATGGAGACTCATCATCCCAAACCTATAATCAGTACAATCAAAACGCTCAGTCTCAAGACTTTAGTCCTTATGGACCAAGCGGCCAATCTCAGAATAATAATTCATACAACCAGGGTACTCAGCCTCAGGATTATAATTCCTATAACCAGGGTGCTCAGCCTCAGGATTATAATTCCTATAACCAGGGTGCTCAGCCTCAGAATTATAATTCTTATAACCAGGGTGCTCAGCCTCAGGATTATAATTCCTATAACCAGGGTGCTCAGCCTCAGGATTTTAATTCTTATAACCAGGGCGCTCAGCCTCAGGATTTTAATTCTTATAATCAGGGCGCTCAGCCTCAGGATTTTAATTCTTACGGCCAAAATAATCAGCCTTATGGATATGCAGGAAATATGTATCAGCAGACAGCTCCTGCTTACAACACATCAGCTACTCAAACTGGTGGTCCTAAAAAGACAGGTGATAAGAAGAACAAAATTGCTATTATCTCCGTAATTTCAGTTGCTGCAATTGCTCTTATTGTAGGTCTCATTCTTATATTGGGCAAGGGCGATGACAAGGATAAAGACAAGGATGGCAAGACCGAAGCTACTACCACAGAGGCGACAACAACAGAAGCTACTACTGAAGCCACTACTACTGAGGCTACTACAGAGGCCACTACTGAAGCTACCACCGAGGCCACTACCGAAGCTACCACCGAGGCCACTACCGAAGCTACCACTGAAGCCACTACCGAAGCAGCTGTAACAAACGAAAGCTATACAGGCAAATATGTATTTACTCATTACGACCAAAACGGAGAGCTTATTCCTATCGAAGATGTTAGTGCTGCAACAGGAACCTACCTTGATATGACACTGATGATTCATGGCTCAACCTGTCTGTTAATATCTGATATGGAAAATGGTGGTAAAATGTACTGTGACATTACCATAGAAGATGGCATCGTTACTCTTGACGATGGCACTGAAATTATTAGTGGTACCTATGATGAAACAGACAGAAGTATTCGTTTAGTTTATGATACAGCCACTATGGTTTATACATATCAGCCAGGTGATGGTACTACATATGATATGGTTGGTGATTACACCCTTGCATCCGGTATTTCTGGCGACCAAACCTATAGCCTTGAAGAGCTTCGAGAGAAGATGAATGATCCGGAATACAATATGACCCTTAAGGTTTATGGTGTCATCTGTACTCTTACTACATTTGAAAATGGCAACATTAATATTGCATCAACTACTATGGAAACAATAGGTACTGATATATATATGGGGGATAGCACAGGAGCTATCATGGGTGAGTACAATCCAGATAACCAAACCATTACATTATTTACAAATGGTGTTGATTTGGTGTTTGAGCTGGGAACACCACAGTAACTAAAAGTTACCTTTATTGCAAAATACACCTATTTTCAACAAAAATTTACGAATTTCTTTAAAATTAATATATTCAATTTCAAAAAATTGTGTTATTATACAAGGAGCTTGTATTTTTATAGGCTTCTTGTATTATTTTAAAGAGAGAAAGAGAGGAATTTGACTTATGGTATGTCAGAATTGTGGAACACAGTTACCAGATGGAACTCCATCATGCCCTACCTGTGGCGCTCAGTTTTTCGCTCAGCAGCCATACGATGATGCACCAGCTTACAGTGCTGCCCCTGCTAAGAAGAGCAACACAGGTTTAATCATCGGAATCGTAGTTGCAGTTGTAGCAGTTATCGCTATTGTTTTTGTATTATCTGGCCTTCTTGGTGGTAGCAAGTACGATGGTAAGTATAAGCTTACTGCATGTGCTTCTATGGGTATGGAGTTTACTATCGAGCAGATGGAAGCTATGTCTGGTGAGAGCTTTGACATGACTTTAGAGGTTAAGGGTAGCAAGTGTACTCTTGATGCTAAGGCTATGGGATATGATAAGGCTTCTTGCAAGATTAAGTTTGATGGTGATACTGTTACTCTTACCGAAGACGGCGAAGAACTTGTTGGTACTTACGACGCTGACGCTAAGACAATCACTATTTCAGCATCTGGTGTTGATATGATCTTTACTTTACAGGATTAATTAATCATACCACTTAAAATAAAAAACACAGCTCCGAAAAAGCTGTGTTTTTTATTTTGTCCAAATCATATTATTTGACTATTTTATATAGTTTTGTCTCTTTTTTATTTGTATTTTTTCTATTTGTATTTTTTTCTATGTCGCCCTATTATAGCTTTATTTTATAACTTTATTATCACTGTATTTAATGCTATTCTTTAGTTTTTACAAAACAACTTATAAGAGATATAAACCATCCTGCCACAAGGATATATATTCCCGGCATAAGACTCTTCATTATCTCTCCTGTTGTAATTTCCTTCTCTAAAACTATTCCAACCTTATTAAGCATATCTGTTGCCCATGAGGCTACATTTCCCATATCAACCAACATCAGTACAAACATACATAGTATTAATATAGAAGGTAGTAGCTTTAAAATTGGAATTCTCACTAAGGATAATATTGCCATAATTATTATACTTACCATAATAGCGTACGGAATCACATTCCACATGGCTGATATAAGTCCTACATTTTTTCCAACCTTAAATAAGTTATACTGAATATCTACCTCACTATGGAAGTGAGAAAAATCTATGGCCGGCATCATCAAACCAATAAACATAATAATGCTACCTACTAAACCAAGCACAAAGCTTACGGTTATTATTCTAGCTATTCCCTTTTTTGTAGCTTTATCTGATATATTTTGTGCATATCCATTAGATAAGTTTGACTGCCCATTACCTATATTGACATATGCATTACTACCACTTGACTGAATATTATTATTGTCGTATCCTGGCTGATATTGCTGTCTCTGATTATAATCCTGCACATATCCTGGCTGGCACTGCTGTCCCTGGTTATAATCCTGCACATAGCCTGGCTGGTACTGTTGTCCCTGATTATAGCTTGGCACATAGCCTGGTTGATACTGCTGCCCCTGATTATAGTCCTGCACATAGCTAGGCTGATATTGCCTATCGTTACTACCGTATTGATTATTATAATTATCCATTATTATTCCTCTTTGCATAGCTTAATGCTACAGACACTGCATAAAGCACTACACCTGCTACAAGCATAACTGGTCCAACACCCATTCCACCTGAAAAGTTAAAGCCTGCACCAAGATTTTTAGCAGTAGCCTCCTGCTCTTTAAGAACATTTAATGCTGTCTTATACTTTTCCACATTAATTACTAAAAAGAAGAACAAGGTAGTTGTAAGAATTGGTAATGCCTTAATGATGTAATTTTTATCAAATTTCTTCAATGGTCCTATGTACTTACAGCCTGTAAAGGCAAGCATATCTATCGCACTAAGTAGTATTAATATTGCAAAAAATATAATTATGCCTGAATTTACTGACATCTCTGAATTCTTACCACCTAATTCAAACAGATTTCCTGTTACCTTCACATCAAAATGCACCTTCTTAATCCATGAGAAAAAAGGAGCCAAATAAACCAAAACTGCTGCCAACACACCAATCAATACAGACGTATCTGCACCTAAGGCTTTTACATATCCACTTAAATCAAATAATGGACCTTCAGATTTCCCCTTTGCCTTTGATGCTGCAGCTGCTTCCTTAGCCTTAGTAGCTGATATAACCACAGGCTCATCACAGGATGCACCACAATCTAAACAGTAGCTTGCACCATCTGGTATTTCTTTTCCACAATTACTACAAATCATTTTAATCCCCCTTATCCTTTCTTTGCTGATAAGCTATCCTTTACATTCATAATAAAGTAGAATGCATAAATCCACAGCTTCGATAAAACTGCAACTGCTAATCCAAGTATATAAAGAACTGGTCCCACACCGTTGTTACAATGGCCGGAGGCATCCTTTATCCAATACTCAAGCGCTCTTATCTCTCCACTGCGATAGCTCATTACCTGTACCAAGGTATCATTTTTAATTGCCGTTATTACTATCACAATAAGGGCAATATATATAATAATCTCCAAAGGTATAGTAACTAAAAGTCTGCTTCTAAGCTTAATCTTGTAATCCTTGTACTCTATAAGCATAAGCACAAAGGATAAAACCATAATCATTATGCCAAAAGCAATATATGACTTTTCCTTAATCTGACCCGACGCAAGCTGAAACATATTATAGGAAGCTTCCTCCGAAACTCCTGTATACATTAAAGCCGATGAATACCAGCTAAACAAAGGAGAGATAAATATTAAAATGTATCCTACAAGGCTTAAAAGAACCAGTTTTTCACTTAAACAAAAGCCTATAAAGCCAAGTATATTATATATAGCCTTTTTCATAATAATTATCTCCCATACATTTTGTCCGTACAGCAAATACACAGCCGGCATAATACCACGGCGTCTGTCGCATAAGATTATATCACAATTTATATCTTTAGTGAACTAAAAATGTACTCCCTAATTTATGACACAAACCAAGCTGACTATAAGCATATTATAAAACTTGTTTTCAGAAAATGGCCAATTGATTACCTTACAGCTTCCTATATCCTCTAGCTTGTCCATAAGAATGGTTTTATATATTAAACTATGCCAATATTCATTGCCGGCAACCTTAATGTAATTGTTCTCATTCCCTGACAAAAATCTACCACCCTTTGTCCCGTAGTCTAATACTTCTTCTAATATTTCTTGATTTTGCTCTGCAGACTCTAAATCATAGAATACATCTACCTCATATCCGGTTATGACCATTCCTGTAGTTAGCTGTCTCATGCTTATGTATAATCTTTCTGTAGCTAAACTATTCATATGATTTAAGATAGCGTTAATTCTATCCATATCTAAATGTTTTATATTATCCTTGTTGAGCTGCATTATAGCCGCAAATCTGGCATTTAACTGACTGGCAAGTCCAACCACTACGCTACACTCTACTTTATATTCAGTTAGATTTATAGGCTGTGACATATTATCAATTAAATCTTGAAAATATTTTTCTATATCACACATTGGGGCCTTATCCATAAGCAAGGCTTGAAACATTTCGTAATCATCATCTGTTATACTCCAAAAGCCCACATCTGCAACCTTACAATTATCCGAATTTAGCCCTAGGTTTTTTCTCACCTGCGTAAGCTTTTCCACATCCTGATCTATAAGAAGCAGCTTATAGTCCTTAGAAAGAGTAACTACATCTATATCGTTACATCCACCTGCGCCCCATATAGCAATCCAGCTACCCTTTTTTATGTTTGAAGCAAGTCCTTTGCTTATGTAATCTGTAAGAGTTTTTCTGTATTGAGACCAAGGCTGGTACTGTGAGTCGGTATTTTCTTGTTTTATCATATCTGAATAATTCATTATCTTGTTTCTCCTAGGGAAGGGGGTGATTAGTGTTTTCAGAAGACACATCGCAAGCATAGCTTGCTCAGTGTCTTAGGATCCACATCGCAAGCATAGCTTGCTCAGTGTCTTAGGATCCACATCGCAAGCATAGCTTGCTCAGTGTTGCGTACTCGCCAAATTGATTCAGCTGCGTGCAGTTGAATCAGGGTACTACCAAAAACTTGCAATTGTAACGATGTTACTTGCAAGTTTTATGGTAGTTCCTTGATTCTTGCTCCGCAAGAATCAGCTTGGCTCGCTAGACGCACAAAAAACACCGACCCCACAGCTTAAAATCTGCAAAACCGATGCCTTTTAAAAGTGGGCCGCCGGGGGCTCGAACCCCGCACACCCTGATTAAGAGTCAGGTGCTCTACCAAATGAGCTAGCGGCCCGTATTTATTTGTGAATTTCTTGTGTTTCACAAGAACAAAATCGATTATATAACATCATTTGTAAGAATGCAAGTCTTTTTTTTATTTTTTTTAAAAAAATTTAATCTTTATGAATTATGTCCTGTTTTTTCTGTTAATTTGTCCACTTTTCACAATATCTAAGTTAGTGGACAAATTAACTAATATCTTATTTATTTTCCTTTTCCCATAAAAATATGCATTAATTTTAGATTTCAAAAAACATTTTCTCACAAAGCATCCCGCCTTGTCTCTCTTTACTATAAAATATTCCTAAAATTTCCAATTGCTACATATTTTTATTTTTTATTTGGATGAAATACTACTCTGCAAATTGGATTTCCCATCTCGGAAAACTTTTGCTCATATTCAGTCATAACATTTCCCTCCACGTAAGGTGAATTGTGAAGATCAAAGGTAACGTTATCCTTTATCCAACCTGCCTCGTCAATCTGCTCTAAAGAAAAATCAAACAATGGTCGGTTATCAGTCTTAAAGGTTATGCCACCATCTTCTGCCAATATTCCCTCATATCTTTCCAAGAACTGAACAGATGTAAGTCTTCTCTTAGCATGTCTATCCTTTGGCCATGGATCTGAGAAATTAAGATATATGTAATCCACCTCTTGCTTATCGAATACATTTCCTATATATTCAGCCTCCATTCTCACGAATAAAAGATTAGGAAGCTGCTCCTCAGTCTGTTTCTCGATTGCTCTAACTAGCACGCTAGAAAACTTTTCTACTCCCACATAATTTATATTGGGATTTTCCTTGGCTAACTGAATAATGAATTTACCCTTACCCATTCCTATTTCTATATGAATAGGATTATCGTTACCAAATTTTTCTCTCCACTTTCCCTTCATGGATTCCTCATCCTTAACTACAAAATCACTATCCGCTATGGTTTCTCTTGATCCCTTTACATTTCTTAATCTCATAATTATATATGTATGCTACAAATGCATTGTCCTTTCTATAATAATAGTACAAATTTTATGTACCTATGTAATATAACATTTGTATAATTACATTTCTACTTAAAAATGATAATTTGAAAATATTTTCTTTGCTTTTGGTACTGTATTACATATTTATTCTTTTAAAACAGTTTTTTTTC
>JAGALE010000431.1 GCA_017625335.1 Lachnospiraceae bacterium | reverse complement strand
ATCGTATTCCTTATCTGTGCTTGAGATTGTCTCAACTCTTAATTTAGCATCATTTGGTACACTTGTATTATCAGGAAGAGTGACATTTACTACAATACTATGATCCTTATACTCATATTTAAGCTTCTTTTCTTCCTTAGTATTATTCTTATCGCTTATTGACTCAATATCATTATTAGTTGATTTATCAGTATCTAAATCGTTTCCTGATACTGTTTCTGTGTCTTCTGATTTATCTTCTGATTTATCTTCTGATTTGTCTTCTGATTTGTCTTCTGATTTGTCTTCTGATTTATCAGGTGTGTCTGTGTCCTCTGATTTATCAGGTGTGTCTGATTTATCATCAGGTGTGTCTGTGTCTTCTGATTTATCAGGTGTGTCTGATTTATCATCAGGTGTGTCTTCAGATGTGTCATCAGATGTGTCTTCTGATGTATCTGATGTGTCATCAGATGTGTCTTCTGATGTATCAGCTGTATTAGCAGCATCTACATCATCCTCATCATAACTAGTTTCTTGTTCTTGAACATAAAAACATGATGGATCATGTGTATGTTCCATCATGTTACAGTTCAATACTTGCTCAGCATCATAGCATTCCTCTGAATGTACATGCTCAACTTGATTGCAAACCGTCACTTGTTCGGATGCCACTGTAACTAATGATGACTGTATCATAGTTGTCAATGCTAAGGTTAGTGCTAGCATTTTTTCAAGCATCTTGACTCGTCTGTGACGCTTTTTAATTTTGAATGTCTTACTATCTCTTGTAATGTCACTCATGTTATTCCTCCTTTAAGTTTTAAAAATTAATTTTTAAATCTTTTAAAGGAACGTATTTAACATAGACTACACTACAAATATTTTATGTTTTTAATCTATATCAGCCTCTGTTAAAGAAAAATACTGGTCGATTAGCATTCTTCTATTCTCGATATCATCACCTAATAGTGCATTGAATGTATCTGCAACAATAGGTGCATCATGATAATCTACAGGAATTAGTCTACGTGTAGTAGGATTCATTGTAGATTCATGCATCATCTGAGCTGTATTTTCACCTAACCCCTTTGAACGCTGAATGACTACCTTGTTCATATTAACACCACGTGCTAATAACTTATTAAGTACATCCTCTTTCTCTTCTTCTGTATAGCAGAAGAATGTTTCATCTTTGTATGTTACTTCAAAAAGAGGTGTCTCTGCGATATAAACCTTACCTTGTTTTAGTAATGTAGGAGCAAGCTTATAAAACATTGTGATTAATAAGCATCTAATCTGCATACCATCTAAGTCAGCATCTGTACATATAATAATTTTATTATATTTTAATTTAGAAATATCAAAGGCAGGGAGGTTATCAATATGCTTACTCTTTGCCTCAATACCGCAACCTAACACCCTAAATAATGCTATAATTATGTCGCTGTTTAGTACTCTTGTTAACTGTTCTTTTAAGCAGTTAATAATTTTACCTCGTACTGCAATAACAGCTTGAAAAGATGAAAATCTAGCTGTCGCTGTAGAACCTAATGCTGATTTACCTTCTACAATGTATAACTCCCTTTCAAGAGGATTTTTACTAGAACAATCAAAAAATCCATCTGGTTCATCTCCAAATGATACTGTTTTACTAAGGGACTGAACTACTTTCTTACTAACCTTATCAGCCTCTTCTCGAGCCTTCTTATTAGTTAATACCTCTGTAATTACTTTATCCCCTACTGCTTTATCATTTTTAAGCCAGTTTCTAATATTATTATATACAAATTGTCCAAATGCTCTGCCTATAAACTCATTAGTAATTGCTGCTTTTGTCTGATTTTTAAAGAATGTTCTATTACCTGGAGCATCTGTAGAGCCAACACATACTAAGATTGATTCAATATCTTTAAATAAAAACTTATCAGCTTTAGTAAGTTTGCCTACTTCTTTTGCATGGTCTGTAAATGCTCTTGTAATTGCATTTTCCAATCCTCTTGCAGTTGATCCCCCCTCGTACAAGTGCGAACCATTATGGTAAAGCTCTGTTAATGATGCCGTTCTACTAAAGTTAAATGCAATTCTCATATCTACTTTATATAGTTCCGGATACAACTCCTCATCATCTGTACCCATATCACTACCAACAAAGTTGAGTGTCTTCATCATAGGTTTTTCTGTAATTGCATCAATGAAATCTACTATACCTTTATCATATTTAAGGATTAACTCGTGCCCAACTTCTTCATGATTAAATACAATCTCCAATCCAGGATGTAACATTGCTTGTCTTCTCAGTAAGTTAATGTAATGTTCTGGAGGTAAGCTGTTTTTCTTAATCCCAACAAATACCTCAGGGTCTGGTTTAAATGTAATTTTAGTACCAGACTGCTTATCACTATCATTATCTGTTACACTCATCTTACCAATTGGTCTACCCTTTTTGAAGTTTACTATATGTTTTTTATTACCATAAATTGACTCAGCAATCATATACTCAGATGCAAACTGCATAGCAGTAAGTCCTAAACCATTAAGACCTAATGACTGAGCATATATTGCATCGTCATATTTTCCTGATGCGTATAATGTACAAAAAGCCAGCTCCCAGTCGTATTTCTGTTCACCATCATTCCAGTCCATTGGAATACCACGACCAAAGTCTTCTACACAAACTTCTCCGTTTGATTTAATGTCAATAATGATTTTATCCCCATATCCCTCACGAGCTTCATCAATGGCATTTGCAATAATTTCATATATACCATGAGCAGCTCCGTATTCGTCATTTGTACCAAAAATGACCTGAGGACGCTGTCTGACCTGCTGTTCATCTTTTAGAGACTTTAATGAACCTTTGTTAGAATTTTTTCCCATTTTAGATGTTCTCCTTCTTGTAAAAAATGTCTAAATTTTAAATTAGATTTCAAATAAATTATAAATATATAATACCTTTATATATAAATAAGCTGAAAAGTGGGATATAAAATATATCCCACTAGCCTATCTCAATATATTAAGCTAATTTAGCTTTTAGTGCTGTATTCATGTAGTTAAATACGTTCATTCTATTAGTTATTTCACTACTCTCAAGTATTATTCCAAGAGATTTTGTATAATTAGTATCTATTAGCTTGATTAGTCTCTGCTGCTCTTGATATGTCATAAACTCTCCTGACTCCATCTTATCATATGAACGTAGATAAAATTTTCTATCCTGAATTCCCATTGTACATCCTGCCAGGTATCCCATTTCATCTGAACTAATATTAGTTATAAAGTCACTCAATAATTTATATTCAGAATATATCAATAATTCAGTGTTATTATACACAATACTATATTGATTTAATATATAACCTATGATTTTCTTAATTTCTTTAGGAATAGTGTCAGATTCATTTGTATATAGCTGTCTATCTAATAATAATTGCACGAATGCTAATGTATTAATAATACATTCATATGTATCATCAGAATAACTTGTTTGCTTAGAACATTTTTCTTTAATACTACTAACTCTTTCCTGTAACACATCTAAAGCTATACTAGTATCTATATCTTTAAAATTTTCTATACCTAAAAATCTTCTAGTTATATTTTTGTTTGTTTCGTTCTCTATTACAATTCCTTTTGAATAATCTTTTCTTGATTTATCCATTTTTTCTTTTGATTGCAACATATTTATGTATTCTGATAATACTCTATTATCCTCAGGTTTTCCATTACCATTCACATATGCCTCTATTCTATTAAAATAGTCTATAATATTATTATACTCCTTTTGAATCTCATCACACCACTCGTAATTTCCATAGTCAGCATGTATAATGTTCATGACAGCTTTAATTTTTCCAAGCTCATCTGCATTTAATAATGAGTTAACTATCAAATAGTCTATTTTTTCTCTTACTCTCTTAGTATATACAAATAAGCTACAAGCTTTTAATACTGCATTTTTAATTCTTGTTAAAGTTACAAAACTTTTGAATTTAAAATATTCCTCAATATTTGTACCTAAATCACTCATATTATTAACTCTCATAAATAACCTGTCATATTCCTTAAGGTCACTTATCTCTGATATTATTGAATTTGATCTTATTGATTGTCTTAGTAACTTATCAGCTATTTCAAAATTATATAAGTCATCTTTGGATGCTTTTATATTATTATCATCTATATACTTATCCATTCTCTCTTTAAGTATTAAGAAATATTTATATGCAAATGCATTTCCAAGATCTGCCTGTACTATGTGTTTACCTGGATACTTAACATCTGATAGCATGATTTCCAGAGATGCACATATCTTATTATATAGAAATGGATTACGTTTAATATTATCTTCTGTAATCCAATCAATCCTATCTCTGATAGTATTTTTAACACCTTTCTTATGTAAATTATAATAATATTTAAGCTTTTCTTCATCTTTAGTTATATCTATATAAAGACCATGTGACTCTAATTCGTTAGCCATGTCTTTATTGAATAGGTTTCTAATAAACCTTTCTATATTGTATTGCTCAAATACCTTTATATCATGCTCACTTGCTTTTCCTTGAATAATTAACTTATATATTCTGTACCATTCTTCTTTACCTACGTACATAATATAATCACTTAACTGTAATATCTTATAATTTCTGGTATATACATCTCTTTCACTATCAGATAGACTCTTGGAATATCTGTTTTCAATAACCCACTTGCACCAATTAAACTTATCTTTGTCCTTTATACCATATATTGTATTACATTCTGTTTCACTTAAGTAATCCTTAAACACTTCAAATGTATTATCTGTTACACTATTACAGAGTTTCAGAATAAATTTGATTTTATCCTCTATATCACTTGCTTCATCTATAATTTCTTTAAATATACCATTATCTACATCTGAATCAACTATAAATGTTTTTGCTTTATCCCGTAATTCTCTATCATAATATGATTTATTATTAAACCAATTTTTATTTTCTAAGTCTATTCTTTCAACTTTGCTACGTTTTCTAGGTATATTAAAGTTTTTAAAAACTTCTCCAACGCTATATAAGTTATCAACAAAATCAAATACTAAAGGAGGTTGTCCATCAACTGATAATGCTCTACCAATCTGCTGTATGTATGCATTAGGAGAATTTGTACCCCTCATTAGTATAATACTATTAACGTTTTGCATATGAAAACTTTCATTTAGCATATTTACTACAATTGCAACAGATACCTCATCTTGACTACTCTGAAATTTTTCAATTGTCTCTTTATTTATTTTATGATTTAATTCACAATGTATTTTGTATGTATTTACTTTACTACCAGGATATATCCTCTCGAAGTAACCCTTTAATTTATCCTCTAATCTATTAGCCTCTTCTACAGATGTAGTAAATACTATATGCTTATGTGTATAGCCATTTTTATTAACGTACTTATTTAATACTCTAACAAAATATTCATCAAAATTCCAGTAACTCCTAACATCATTAACGTAACTTTGTAATATTTTATACTCCTTATGTTTATTTATTAATCCCTCTATATGTTCAAGCTCTGTATCTATATGTAACATTCCAATTATATATGTTAATTTAGGTAATATACCTAAATTAATTGCCTTAGCTAATGACATGTTTGATATAGATCTACCACCAAATAGATCTGCTATAACATCTTTATTATCGTTATATCTAATAGGTGTAGCTGTTAAACCTATGAATTTTGCCTCTTTATTTATGTCTATTAACATATTAGAAGCCTCTCCCCATTTATCCGCTCCTGCTCTATGTATTTCATCAAATGCTATTAATCCTATGTTATTTATGTCAACCCCAAGCTCCCTAAGCTTATTCTCTAAATTATACATATGATTAACCAACCATGTGTATGTTAATACTACTGTTTTGTTTGCTACCCAAAACTTGTTTCTTTGTAAGTCATCTAAGAATAGACGACTAGGAGCTACCACAATTTTCCACATATCTGCATAATCGTGCAAAAATTGCATCATTATGTATGACTTACCTGTACCTGTAGGTTGCACAATTGCAACACTTCTGTGCTCTTTTAAAATCTCCTTTGCATCATTATATGTTTTCAAATTGTGTTCTAATAAAATTGCTGCTTCACTCATTTTTGTCTTTTGTCACCCTTTATTTATTTCTATAAATTTTAAAAAATTATATAATATATTATATTTATATGTATAAATTAATGTACTAAAAATAGGGAATAATTTTAATTATCCCCTATTTCATATATCTTAACCTTTAATGTAATTTTCAACCCTAATGTTATAACTATCTTTTAAAAATCTTACCTAAATTTTAAATAACCCTGTATACCTTAAAAAATATTAACTGTACTAATCTAAAATTACTAACTGTTATTCTTTACTATTTAATTGTAATAATCTTATAATTTATCTACAATATTTTTATCATAAAATTGAATTAATTTACTAAAATGTTTAATAATAAATGCTTACCATACTGTATTATATTATTTAGCTCTAATGATTCCCCACTTTAAAACAATATTTTTATTTAATACTAT
>JAGALE010000430.1 GCA_017625335.1 Lachnospiraceae bacterium | reverse complement strand
TCTCCACCATCCTATACCCGCAATTTGATTACTTCGTCCTCATCTCGGGTATACAGCTCATCTCTCCCTCTACCCGGAGAGTACATGAAACAAAAATCGGAGGATGATCCTCCTGAATCATCCTCCGAAATAATAATGCTATCTATAGGTACATTTAATAACTTGCTTAATGCATAAAAATTGTCGATACTAGGTAACGACTCCCCTCTCTGCCACTTGTATATAGCCTGTGGATTTTCAAATCCCATGAATTCCTTCACGTCGTTAACAGAGATTTTGTTGTGTCTACAAAGTTCCTTAATTCTCTTGCCGGTTGCTTCTGTGTTAATTACTGGATAATAAGTCACGTTATCGCCTCCTATGTGAATTCGGTGTCATTATGTAGTTACTTTTTGTGTTACTTCTGCAGGTATAGATTATTGCTACAATTCTTTATGATACCTTGCTAGTACATCATAATGTGCAAATATTGTTATACAAATCCTTCTATGTATACTTTCTATGTATCCTGCATCTGCCCCACTGCTCGTTGGTCTCCTTCTTCCCAAATTTTGCTAGTGCGGTATCTTTAAATATATCACATTACATCGAATATTATCAACAACATTTTTGTTGTTTTATATTTTTATATTTTTTCTATTGTAACGTTTCATCTTGCATAATGCGGTACTTATATAGCATGTACTGTATCTGCTAATAAAACTTTTTTTTATACTTAATAATATAATGTAAGTTTAATGAATTACAAACAGTATGAGCTAATAAAATGTTTGGCAGCGCATCCCTCAAATGCTGCTACCAAACACAATACTACTATATAACTCGACAAAAATCATTAAACTTGTAGTTTAAAATTTATGACTGCTTCAAACTGCTTTTCGTATCCTGCTTCTTGCCAGGCAACTGTGCCAAGCACACAGCGATGAATATCAACAAGCACCCTAGAAGCTCTTTTACTGTAAGCTTTTGCTTCAATAGCACCCATCCTGCCAACACCGAGAATACTGACTCTAAGCTCATTAGCAAGGATGCTATAGTAGGATTAAGTCCCTTTTGTCCTATAATTTGAAGTGTATATCCCACTGCACAGGAAAAGATAGCCGCATATAAAAGTGGTATCCAAGCATCTAAGCTGGCAAATCCACCTAACCAACCCTTTATATCTCCTCTCATCTCGACGAAGAACATAGGAACTGCAGTTATAACTCCTGTAACCATAAACTGTATACAGCTCATCCTAAGACCATCAACCTTAGGTGAAAAATGATCTATAATCATAATATGGAAGGAAAAGCATAAGGCACATAGCATAAGAAGTATATCAGGTGTCTTAATTACAAACTCCCCATCTATACATAACAGGTATAGACCAACTATGGCAATCACAACTCCTACCCATACATTTAATCCACATTTTCTCTTTAAAAATATACCTAAAATAGGCACCAATAGAATATAGCAGGCAGTTAAGAAGCCAGCCTTTCCAACGGGTGAACCTAGGCTTATAGCCAGCTGCTGAAGATTTATGGCAGTACACAGAACAACGCCACAAAGCACTCCGCCTAACAAAAGAGTTCTACGCTGCTCTTTCGTCTCCGGTTTTTTAGTAATTATTCCAACCTTATCTAAAATTGCAATTACTACCATCAAAACTAGTGAACCTATTATAGAACGAATGCTATTAAAGGAAAGTGGTCCTATAGCATCCCCACCCTCACTTTGTGCCACAAATGATATACCCCAAACGAAGGATGTAAATATTAATATAGCTGAATTGCGTGTCTGTAATTTTTTATCTGTATTATTCATAATTTCATTCATCTCTTTTTCCATAAACAATACCTGTAACTTAAGCACAAGTTACAGGTATTGCTTTATAAAATATTCAAGTCATAGATAAATTAATATATCTATTAATATTTATTAACAATCCTCTAGTCTTTCCTCGTCAAGCAAATCCTTCTTAGTAACTGTCTTGATGATAAAGATTACACCTATCATAACAAAAAGTACTATAGGAAGTGATACAAGAGCCATCTTACTGTTATTAAGGTATCCAATAACACCAGCCACAAGGAAGCCTACAAATGAAACAAATGCTGACAGTATAGCATATGGAAGCTGTGTTGATACATGATTCACATGGTCTGACTGTGCTCCTGCAGATGCCATAATTGTGGTATCTGATATAGGAGAACAATGGTCGCCACATACTGCTCCTGAAAGACATGCTGCTATGGATATAATAAGCATCTCTTTTGTTTCTGCAGTTGAAAATAATGGACAAACTATAGGAATAAGAATTCCAAAGGTTCCCCAGCTAGTTCCTGTTGAAAATGCAAGGAATATAGCCACTAGGAATATAATACAAGGAAGGAACATCTTAAGACCACCAGCAGCACCGGCAACTAATTCTTCAACATATATATCAGCTCCAAGAAGACCTGTCATGCCAGAAAGTGTCCAAGCCATAGTAAGTATAAGAATTGGCGCAACCATAGCCTTAAAGCCCTCAGGTATACAATCTGTGAAATCCTTAAATGTCATTACTCCTCGAATCATATAGAAGCAGAAGGTAATAATAAGTGTAACTATACTTCCAAATACAAGTCCCATAGAAGCATCAGCATTTGCAAATGCATCTATAAAGCTTTCTCCCTGGAAAAATCCTCCGGTATAAACCATTCCAATTATACAGCAGATAATAAGTACTATAACAGGAAAAACAAGGTCAATTACCTTACCAACCTGAACAGAATTTTTATCTTCCATATCACCATAAGGTCTAGCTGCTGTAGTAAACAAGTCATTGTTATACATAGCGTTTCTCTCATGAAGCTTCATAGGACCAAAATCAACCTTCATAGTGGTTATAAGAACAATCATAAGTAAAGTTCCTATAGCGTAGAAGTTGTATGGAATTGTCTGAAGGAACATAGAGAAACCATTAATATCTGAACCTTCCGGAACAGATGATGTAACTGCTGCTGCCCAGCTTGATACAGGCGCGATAATACATACAGGAGCTGCAGTAGCATCGATAAGGTACGCAAGCTTTGCGCGAGATACATTGTGTCTGTCAGTTACAGGTCTCATAACTGAACCAACTGTAAGACAGTTAAAATAATCATCTACAAATATAAGTACACCAAGAACCATAGTTGCAAGCTGTGCTCCAACTCTAGTCTTAATATGAGCTGCTGCCCACTGACCAAATGCAGCTGATCCACCTACCTTATTCATAAGGGCAACCATAATTCCAAGAACAACCAGGAATACAAGTATACCTACATTCCAGCTATCTGCCAGCTTGTAGATCATACCTCCGTCACCATTATAAAGCATGGTGTTAAGCATAAGCTCCAAATTACCATTTGCATAAAGAAGTGCTCCTGCCACAATACCTACAAATAAGGATGAATAAACCTCCTTGGTTATAAGAGCAAGAACAATTGCAATAATAGGTGGCAGTAAAGCACCTATTGTAGAATACACCTTTGGCGAGTAGCTTTCAGGATCAATACTACCTGGTGTGTTAATTGTAATAGCTATAAATATTGCTGCAATTACAATTGTGCAGATAAGAAATATAATACTTTTCTTCTTCATATGTAAATCTCCTCTCAAAGTATACTGTGTCAATTATAGTCGAAAAGCATAGCTTTAGGCAAGCAGGATTTTTCAAGTGCAATAAATATAATTCTGTGGTATTATATGCTGAGCTATCAGTATGTAATAATTTGACATTGGAGTAAGAATATGAACTACTATTTCGCCCCCATGGACGGTATAACAGATTACTTATATAGGAAGATTGTTTGGAAGCATTTTCCATATGCAGACAAGCTTTACGCACCTTTTATACAGCCTAACGAAAAGCCTGTTATCGTTCCAAAGGAATACAATGAAATATGTCCTGAAAACAACAAAGGAATTCCTATGGTGCCACAGATTCTAACCTGTGATGCTTTAGGTTTTATTCGCGTGGTCGAAATATTAGAGGATATGGGATACGAGGAGATTAATCTTAATCTAGGTTGTCCGGCAAAGCTTATCGTATCTAAGGGTAAGGGTTCAGGTATGCTTGCTGACTTATATTCCTTAGATAAATTCCTTCATACAATATTTAATCATCCATGGAATGCAAAAATTACCGTTAAAACCAGACTTGGTCTTACAGACAATGCAGATTTCGCTGACCTGATTGATGTGTACCGCAAGTATCCTATCCACGAGCTTACAATTCACCCTAGATATCGAAGTGATTTCTACAGTGGAACTCCAAGATTGAATGAATTTGCCAAGATATTCACAGCGTCTGCCGACAATAGCTCTAACTTAAGCACCTATAATAGTATGCAAAATAATGCTACAAAAATCTGCTATAACGGTGATATCAATTCAACCGCTGACCGAGACAGAATTATCAACTCATTTTCTAACATTTCAAGCATAATGTGCGGTCGTGGTGCATTGTCAAACCCGGCTTTATTTAGAGAGCTTAAGGGGGGCGCAGCTATCTCAAAAGCTGAATTTATCAGCTTTCATAATGATATATATGACGTGTATAAAAATACTGTAGCCAAGGAAAGACATTTTCTACACAAGCTACAGGAAATGTGGACCTATTGGAATCAGTATTTTAACTTTGATAATGAGCTTATTAAAAAATTAAGAGGTGTATCCTCCTTAGAAGAATACACCCCTGTAAGTAATCAATTATTTGATTCTATATAAGAACATTTTCTAATCAGCCAAACCATACTCGTAGTAGAAATCCTTAACTGTACAGCTAGACAGCATCTGCTGTGCAGTCTCATCTGTAAAGTTATCTGTTTCTATAATAGCACTACCAGATTCGTCAAAAATTGCATAGCAATACATATATTCAACCTGAAGATTAGCTATAGGCATAGAGTGAAGCTCACCCATGTCTCTTATTTTCTTGTGCTCCACATCTCGATATTGTTCAAAAATCTCCTCACTTCCAACAAGCTCAAAATTCATATACACTGAACCTGCAGTAAGCTTAAACTTATACTTTTCACCATTTGGTTCATAGCCAAGTCCAATACTTTCATCCTTTATAAGCATCTTAGCTATAGTAGAGCCCTGAAGCTTATTAAATTCAGCCTTAATATCTGGCTCGATGTCATACATCACGTATTGCACAACGTAGTTTCCGGCTCTTCCTGTATATCCCACATACTTGTAGCCTGCATCATTAATAGCTTTGCCTGTTCCACCTACGTATTTATCAATAGTAATCTTACGGCTGTTTTTCTCCACATCACCAGTATCAACCTCAACATCAGTTTCTACTTCAATGTCTCCGGTTTCCACCTCTACATCAACGTCTCCGGTTTCTACCTCAACATCTGTTTCCACCTTTACCTTTGTGTCCCCTGCTTCCTTACTACATGCTACCATAGCAATTGCAGTACCAACCAGCGCTACCCCTAGCACCAGCTTTTTCATCTGTCTTCTCATATTAGTTTTCTCCCTCTTCATACTCACATAACACTAGCTGCATAGATTTTCCATGACACAATTTCACCAGTGAAAATCTATGATTTATCATACATACCCACTGGTGTCATTTTTTGTCAAATATTATATTATAGCTATTCTAAGAATTAATCAAGATTAATCTTTAAACTTAAATAATTCTTAAGAATCATTACTCTCCCTCTATAAAGAGCACTCCTAAGGTTCCCGGACCACAATGAGATGATATAACTCCACCTGCGCGGGTAACAATTACTTCCTCAAAGCTATCCATTTTCACAAGAAAATTGTACACAGAGCTAACCACTGCACTCTTGCATCCGGAATGGGTTATGAATATTCTGTCCTTTTTAGCCTTTTTAATCTTTGGCTCAAGCTCATTAACATATTCCATAATTGCATTTTCCATTTTACCACGGTACTTTTTGCCAGGCTCCATAGCACCCTTTTTAACCTCAATCATAGGATGAAGCTTTAACATTCCACCTGCTAATGCGGCTACCCCACTGCAGCGTCCACCTCTATGAAGATATGTAAGTGTGTCAACTACAAAGCTTGAGCGTACCATTGGCTTTAAGCGCTCAATCTCCGCCACAATCTTTTTTCTGTCCATCCCCTTCTTAGCCATATGAGCAGCTTCAACCACCAAAAGCCCAATTCCTGTGGATAGGTTTTCTGAATCTATTACAGTTACTCTATCAGCTATCTCCATCTCCTCAGCTGCAATTCTAAATGCATTTGCAGTGGCTGACATTTTTTCTGATATAGTAAATACAATAAGTTCATCATTGGTATCCTTAGTCACACCTGCTGCCTCCATTGCATCCATGGCCTCTCTAAGACCTACTGCTGAGGTTTTAGGTGTATCGTTATGCTCGTCCGACCACCTGTAAATCTTGTCAGGAGTTATATCCTTTCCGTCCAAATACTCCTTTTCACCTAAAACGATATGAAGTGGTACTATAGAAATCCCCAAATCCTGTACCATTCCATACGCCAGGTCACATGTACTGTCTGCCATAATTCTAACTGTCATAGCGTTATCCCCTTCCATCATATTAGTAGTATTCGTTCAATGCTAATTGTAAGCATTTACACAAACCACATAATGCAGATTATATCACATTTTCCGCATTTTGTAACATATATTTTTATAATTTTTACCAATTATTATCTGTCTAAAATGGGCTTGCAGGAGCAACCAATCCCCAGGGCTCCAGGACCTGTATGACAGCATACTCCAAGAGAAAGATTGTCACACATAACCTCCATATCAGGAAACTCCGCCTGAATCTCCTCAATCCACTGTTCTGTTTCCTCTTTGGTTCCTGCAGAAGCCGCTAGCAGATAAATCTCGCCTTTTTCATACCAATCCTTAAATCTATTCTCTAAGTCATGTCGTATAGCTTCAAGCATTATCCTCTTAGCCTTTGCAAAGCCACGGCATTTTTTATAGGAATCAAGCTTACCAATATCAAGCTTAAGAACCGGAGAAATATTAAGGGCCGTACCAATAAGAGCAACTGCCGGAGAAATTCTACCACCTTTTTTCAAATATTCTAGTGTATTTACAGCCAGATATATTGTTTCCTTATCCTTATACTCCTCTAAGATATTTTTTATCTCTTCAGCAGAATATCCTTTTTCAATCATATTAAGTGCATCAATAATTGCACAGTGAGAAGGTGTAGATACACGACCATTATCTACCACATACACCTTATCTCTAAATTCATTATCGCAAGCTAACCCCTGTGCTGTTTCACAACCACCACTAAGACCACTGCTTATAGGAATATAAAGTATTTTCTCATACTCCTTAAGGCCCTCTCTCCAAGCATTCATAACATCCTCCGGAGATGGCTGTGAGGTGGAAACATTTTTTCCTTCATTAAGATACTTGAAAAATTCTTCTCTAGTAAGGGTTACATCCTCATAAAAGCACTCATCACCAATATAAAATGGCATGGGAAGAACTGTTACACCAAGCCTTGCTGCCTCTTCTTTAGTTATACTACTATGACTATCTGTAATAATTCCAATTTTTTTCATTATTAACATCTCCTGAATATATATAATGCATTATTTCCATTTTTACATCTCAATAAACTCTTTCACCAAAAATTTCCAATATGCATTATATCATATTAATGTTTATAATGTGTTAATGTTTTATATGTATATATTCAACAATTGTTGACTTTTTTATTCTTTAAAATCGACCATATCTCTTGTTGCATCTATATACAAGAATTCCAATAATTATTAACCAATGTCTCAAATGCCTTATGAGGAAGTAATGGTTCCGAAGCTTTCTTCACTAACTCCTCTGACACATTTTCTCCCTTGCCTAATAATTTACCAATTTCCCTATACCTATTAAGATATGCCTCTATCTGTGGTTTAAGTGGTGGTATAGCAAACATTTCCCCTTGTGGTTTTTCCCCAACAGCTCATACACCCAAGGCATGGTGTAATATCCATATCTTTAATAGTTAGCTGTTTTATAACATTATCTTCATTTGATGCAATACCCTCCAACAATGCATTCGTAAGTTGCATAGTATTGCTCATTTTCCCTTTGGGGCTTCCATTTATTACAAGTACATTCATAATTATCTATATCCTCCTGATATGTACATCTATGCCCAGTTGTTCTATATAAGTCATTCTATATATAAAATTCTACGCTATCTGCGCCTCCACGTAATCGCAGATATCCTTTACTGTATCTATCTTAGCGGAAGGCTCAAAGTTAATTCCAAACTCCTCCTCAACAGATACTGCAAGAAGCAGCATATTAAGTGAATCAACTCCAAGGTCTGATGTAAGCACAGTCTCAGGCTTAATATCAGCTGTATCAACCTGTGGCATAACTCTTTCAAATATTTTCTTAAGTTTCTCAAATATCATAACATTATCCTCCTTAGCCTTACGCTTAATTTTGATTTCTATCTATTTTAAGCGCTCCTGTTTTCTTAAAGTCTTCTGTTCTAACAACAAGCTTTAGAACTCTTTTATATGGTGGCAGATTAGAATTAACCTCATCCACTATAGCCTGTAGCTTTGCTCTAATTTCTTCATCTGACATTCCTACTGTCTCCGGAGCATATGGAAGTATCTCTATTCCTATAACTCCCTGACCATTTTTATCCATCTCACTTACCAGGCAATCCTTAACAAAGGAATTCTTATAGAACAGCTCCTCTATCTCCTCTGGAGATACATTCTCACCATTGCCAAGAATAATCAGATTCTTAATTCTTCCTGTTATGTAAATATATCCATTTTCATCAAACTCCACCAGGTCTCCTGTCTTAAACCAGCCATCTTCGAATACCTTGGCATTAAGTTCAGGTTCGTTATAGTAACCAAGCATAAGATTATCGCCCTTGAGCCAAAGCTCTCCATCTACTACCTTATATTCCTGCTCCGGATATGGCTTACCCATGGATTCAGGATACTTGTCAGTTTCAGCATTTGCAAAGGACAGATTGGCAGTTTCAGTCAAACCATAGCCTGCACAAAGACATATTCCCATCTCCTCTGCCATCTTCATAAGACGCGGTGGAACCGGAGCTGCACCTACCACAAGAGTTTCCAAATCTCCTAAGAATTCCTTTCCCTTCATCTTAGCTATACTGAAAATGATATCCACTAGTCCGGGAACTAATACCAAAACATGAGGCTTTACAACCGGTATGTCCCCTACTGCTGCCTTCATATCTGTACAACCATAGACCAATGAGCCTGTATAAAGACAACCTAGAAAGCTTTTGATAGATCCAAAGATATGTGATAAAGGTAACATTAGAAGATACTTTTTATGCATAACCTTTCCCGGTTGGAATACTCCGTTAAATGCTCCTCTCATCATAGCACCATGGGTCATAACTGCTCCCTTTGGAGCTCCTGTGGTACCACCTGTAAAATATATTGCCGCAACGGTGTCCTTGGTAACCTGAGCATAATCCGCCTCGGTGTCACCTATAGACTTTGTTGACCACACCTTACACTTAAGTCCTTCTGCAAGGGGCATAAATTCCTCCGCTACAAATACACCCTCTAATCCAAACTTCATAGATATTCCCATAACAGCCTGAGCATTGAGTGCATTTGGCAGCATAATGTATGTATAGCCTGCAGTTGCTATAGCAAGAAGCAGCTCCATGGCATCCAAATCATTCCTTGCCATAACAGCAATCTTTGCACCTGGTGTAAGTCCCTGACTGTATATAAAATCTCTTCTTCTGGCAACTCTTTTAACAAGCTCCTTATATGTATAGGTTGTTACCTTATCGCTAATGGCCGGATAATCTGGATAATCTCTTTCACACTTTTTAAGAAGTTCCACATAGGTAGGCAAATACTCAAGGGTTGACATCTCCTCCGGGTCTACCATATTGTAAAAATAATTGTCCTTCATTCTTTCCTTCGTTCCTTTCTTATGTCTATTCTTCGTATTTATTCTTCATGGAAACCACAATATTTTTAAATCGCTCACACTCTCCGTTAAGATATACTGAGTTCATACCCTTTCCTTCTAAGCTTAGTTCTTTAGGCTCTCCAACATAAATCCTTAATCTTTTACCTATCACCGGATTATACTCCCCATTAATATACATAGGCACTACCGGTGCACCGGTCATAACAGAAAGCATTGCAAAGCCTGCCTTAAACTCATCTATCTCTCCGGTTTTATTGGTATGTCCTTCCGGAAAGATAAACACATTCTTTCCCGCTTTTATCATAGCAACCGCATCTCTAAGCCATGCCGTATCAAGATTATGTCTGTCAAGTGAAATGGCAGGTCTGCTATAAACAGCAAACCGAATCCATTTTTTCTCATACCAATCCTTGGCTACCATAAGTGCGCTGTTTGGAAACAGAAAATAACACACCGGTCCGTCCTGGGCACTTGCATGATTAGGAATAAATATTACCGGATTACGTTTTATATATTTCTTAGTTTCTTTATTCTCATATACAACCTTTGGTCTATACGCCACATACACGTATAAACGCAATATGCCTCGCAATATACCAGAAAGTAAAACAATCATAGGATTGTTATCTTTTTTTATCTTTTTATCCTTAGCCAAAATATCCCCTCCATTGTAATTTCCCTGATTTTATATAAAAATTTACAACTAAACTTCAACCTTACTTCAACAATTGTTTACATTTTTCCACATATTTTTTTCAAAAAAAGAGACCTATCTACAAATTGTAAATAAGCCTCCTCATAAATCTCTTGAAACCAAAAATCCATATATACTTAATCTATTCCTGCATTGCCGGAAGAACTACTGTAAACCTACAGCCTGTATCAGGAAGATTCTCAGCCTTAATATCTCCCTCATACAAATCCACTATCCTCTTAACAAGAGCAAGTCCTAATCCATTACCTTCCTGTCTGTGAGAACTGTCTGCCTGATAAAACTTGTCGAATATATGCTTTATTGCATCCTCACTTACTCCCGGGCCATTGTCTTCTATGGTAAATGTCACACGATCAGCATCGCTACTTAGCCTAAGCTTTACTGTTCCACCATGATTATTGAACTTAATAGCATTATTAATCAGGTTATCCCAAACGTGTATGAGCAACGTTGCATTACCTATAAATTCGGTACGTTCAAGCTCCACATCTAGCTCTATTTCCTTTTCTGTCCACTTGGTTTCAAGCTGCATTATGGACTGTCTTATCTGCTCATCTAATCTAAACTTCTTCTCATTCTTAGGTATAGCTTGATTATCAATCTTTGAGAGTAAAAGTACATTTCCCACAAGCTCTGATAATCTTTTGGTATTAAATAATATCTTCTCCACATACTCCTGTTGTTCCTCAGGTGTAATCTCCTCGCTTTCAAGTAGCATTGCGTAGCCCTCTATAGCATTTACAGGAGTTTTTATCTCATGTGATACATTGGACATAAAATCACTTTGAAGAATCTCCGTTGCTGAAAGCTCCTTCACCATAAGATCAAAGCTATCGTACAGCTCCTTCACCTCATTAATAGGGCTATTGGTATCAATCTTTACAGAAAAATCCCCATCCGACACATCATTCATACCATCCTTTAGTTTTTGTATAGGTTCAAAGAATATTCTATTAACCATAAATGCTATGGCACTACCCATAAACGCTCCCACCAACAGAAGGAACAGGGTAGTTGGAATAGTTATCTGTAAAACACTCTCTAATACCCACTGGACAAATGAGGCAAATGCTATAGTAACTATAAACTCCACCAACACAAGTATGGTGAAAAACATATTAATATTAGATAGTATAAATCCTTTTTTTCTCTTACGTCTAATTAGCTTCATATAAAATCACCTATAGCTTAACCACCTTATAACCTACTCCTCTTATGGTAACAATCTTAAAATCCTTATTGTCACCATATTTGTCTCTAAGTCTTCCTATATGCACATCTATTGTATGGGTGTCTGTGTCAGATTCATATCCCCATATATCATCCATAAGCTGCTGTCTGGTAAATATTTTCCCAGGAAATGATGCCATCTTATAAAGTAGCATAAACTCCTTCTGCGGAAGGATTGTCTTCTCCCCATTACATGTAACGGTAAGGGAATCACACTCAAGCACTGTATCACCTATAACCTGTCTTCTCTCATTAATCATCTGAGCGCGTCTAAGAAGTGCACCAACTCGAAGAACCATCTCATTAACATTTACAGGCTTAACCATATAATCATCAGTTCCTGACAAAAATCCCTGACGCATATCGTCAAACTCACCCTTAGCTGTAATCATAAGAACCGGAGTCATATTTCCTGACTCTCTTAGAGCACTAACCATTTCATAACCATCCATAACAGGCATCATAATATCAGATATAATCATATCATAATACCCCTTATCTAATGCTTCTAAGGCCTCTTTACCATTAGTAACACCTGTTACTGCATATCCATTCTTTGTAAGAACTCTGGAAAACAGCTGTCTTAACTCACCGTCATCTTCAACTATTAATATTTGAAACATAATTAATCTTCCCCCTAACTATGCATATCCAATTTAAGTAAAATTATAACAATACTAAATCTAGTAAATATAATATTCCAAATCAAAATCAGAATCAACTAAACATATGTTGAAAGAACTTATTTTATAATAGATTTTTCTGCAAGCATGAATCTACTTAGCTAATTGAAACAAAAACGGGCCATGTGCCAGCCAAATTATCTTACCACTGCACATAGCCCGTTTTTAATATTTTAAGTATTATTCGTCGTGATCTTTAAAGCCTTCAAAATAACACACAGCGCTAACACCAAAAGCCATAACTGCCATTACTCCTACTGCTATATCCATCCACATAACTAACATTTCCTCCTATATCTTATACACCTGCTAATTTTATTCTCATTATCTCATCAGAAATATTAAGATAATGATCACCTATTCTCTCAAAGTCTGTAACCATCTCTGAAAAGAGTATATGACTTTCTCCGTCACAGATTCCCTGCTGCATACGAGTGTACATGTTGTCTCTAAATTCCACAGTCATATCATCAATCTTCTGCTCAAAGTTAGCCACTCTCTTATGCCAATCAACCACGTCACCTGTTTCTTCGAAGATAACGTCCGCAAATTTCTCACAGATTTCCTTCATTCTTGCCACGTCCTCTTTTGCATACTCAGATATTTTCATACCCTTTGCATCCATGGTTCTGGCGTAGCCTGCAATGTTTGCTGCATGATCCGATACTCTTTCTATGTCACTTGTCATGGTAAAATATGCACTGTATGTAACACTACCCTTTTCGTTACGCTCGTGAGTTATTACTCGTGAAATATGCTTTGATATCTCCTTGTTAAGATAATCAACATATTCTTCCTTCTTATCCAACTGATCTGCTTTTTCCTTATTGAAGTCAACAAACACATCAAATGCATTTGTAACATTAACCTTAGCCATATCAAACATTCTAAGAAGCTCAAGACGCGTACCTTCCATGCTAATTGCTGATACACCAAGTTTTTCCTCATTAATATTAGATATATGCTTTATGTAATGAAGCTCTTCATCATCCATAGCACCATCCTGTGGTTTATCCTTAAGCACAAGCTCCGCAAAGCCTGCAAGATATTGTCCAAAAGGAAGTAAAAGAAGTGAGGTCACAACATTAAACAGTGTATGAAGATTTGCTATTTGCGCCGGAGCATTATTAGGCGTAAAGCCCTCTATCAAATCAACCAACGGAGTTACTATACAAAGAGTTGTAAATATCACTGTACCTATAACATTAAAGGTGATATGCACTACAGTTGTTCTCTTCGCATTCTGATTTGTTCCAAGAGAAGCTAAAAATGCTGTGATACATGTTCCTATATTCTGACCAAAAAGGACGAAACATGCACTGTCAAGTCCTATAATTCCACTACCGGCCAAGGTCTGCAATATACCTACTGAAGCTGATGAGGATTGAATAATCGCTGTAAATACCATACCGGCTATGATGCCTAGCACAGGGTTCTCAAACTCTGTCATAATTCTAACAAACTTCTCATTATCTCTGAGTGGATCCATAGCAGAGCCCATCATATCCATACCTATGAAAAGAATTCCTAGTCCTGCAAAAATACTTGCTATATGATGTACCTTTTCTTTCTTGGAGAACGTAATTACTGCCACACCTGCAAAGGCTATAAGTGGAGCTATTGCACCTACATCTAAGGCTATAAGCTGTCCAGTAATGGTTGTACCAATATTGGCACCCATAATAATCCACACTGCCTGTCTTAAGGTCATCATTCCGGAATTAACAAATCCGACTACCATTACGGTTGTAGCTGAGGATGATTGAATAACTGCTGTTATAACCGCACCAACAAGCACACCCTTGATTCTGTTAGAAGTAAGCTTCTCAAGTATTTCCTTCATCTTACTTCCCGCTGCAGCTTCAAGACCTGCACTCATCATCTGCATTCCATAAAGAAATAAGGCTAATCCTCCTAAAAGTCCTATTACTATGGTTGTCATTTTCTCTTATCCTCTCTCTTTCTTAATTATCATCACTATTCATTCTATAACCCACGCCAAGCTCATTAGTTATGTATCTGTTTTCACCTGGCTCCTCATTAAGCTTCTTGCGAATATTTGCCATATTAACCTGTAGCTTTTTAATACTTCCCGAATCAGAGAACCCCCATATTTTCTTCACTATATCTGAGTAAGTAAGCACTCGTCCTGAATGAATGCTCAGGTACTCAACTATGTTATACTCAGTCTGAGTCAAATGAATCTCATCACCATCAATTTTTACTCTTCTCTTATCATAATCTATTGTCAAATTATCAACTGTAAATTTAACACCCTTAAACTCACCACCAGACTCCTTAATAAGGGTGTTTCTAAGAGTAGCTCGAACTCTAGCCAAAAGCTCTTCCATACCAAATGGTTTTGTAACATAATCATTTGCCCCCATATCTAGAGCACTTACCTTATCACCTTCCTTGTGTCTGGCTGAAAGCACTATAATTGGAGTCTGTGATTCCTGTCTAATTTGCTTGATAAAATCTATGCCGTCTATATCCGGAAGACCTAAATCAAGTATTATTAAATCAGGACAATGTGAATTAAACATTATCTTTCCTGTACTTCCATTGGTTGCGTCAAAAACCTGATAATCATTAGCTTTTAATATGGTCTTAACCAAATTTCTAATATTCTTTTCATCCTCTACAATTAATATCTTATGTTTAGCACTCATTATCCTTTGCCTCCAAACCTAACCAAAATCTGAAACAACAGCCTCCCGACTTAATATTCTCTACAGAGATATCTCCACCATGGGCCTTTATTATTGAATGACAGACAGAAAGTCCAATTCCCATTCCTTCCTTGGAATCCACCGGTTTATTCTTTTTCTCATAATATCCGGTAAAAACATGATTAATTATTTCCTTAGGTATTTCTCTTCCGTCATTAGAGATTTCAAATATTGCTCTATCTCCTAAGGTTCTAACCTTAATATTAATATATGTAAGATTTTCTCCGTGTCTAACAGCATTTTCTAATATGTTCATAATAACCTGTCCTATAAGCACAGGATCCATAGGAATTACTATAAAGTCGTCCGGTATATCCACCACAACATTAATATTAGAATTAAGAGACTTAAATTTAACCAATGCTGTATCTATAAGCTCCTCTAATACAATTGGTGTTTTCTTAAGTGCAACACCCTGTCCATTAATCTTGGTAACAGACAGAAGATTCTCCACCATGTTAATTAGCCACTGAGCATCCTCCTTAATACCCTGGGCGAGTTCAATAATTTCTTCCTTATCCAAGCTATCAAAATTGTCCGCTATACCAGCGCCCGAACCAAATATAGTGGTAAGCGGTGTTCTCAAATCATGTGATACTGCTCTCAAAAGATTTGCTCTAAGCTTTTCCTTTTCTGATTCGGCCTTTAATTCCTCCGCCTTTCTAACCTTTGTTATAAGTGCACTTGAAACCATTGTAACAATCAGCATTAGTACGGCTGACACCAAATTCTCCGGTATGGTAAAATTAAATTTAAAATAAGGAAAGGTAAATGCATAGTTAAGCGCTAAAACGCTGATAAGAGATGCTAATATACCATATACAAAGCCTCTAGTAATAAGGGATATCAAAAATACTCCCAATGTAAATATAGCCGGTATAGGAATGTATGTATTTAAACATTTCTCTACAACTATACACATACAAAAACACGCAGCTATAATCACAACAGTGATTATTATATTTCTTAAGGTTATCCATGCTTTACTAGTTTCTTTCATCTTATCCCCCATTTCGCCTAGCCTAATCCCAACCATGCTTAATCCCAGGTAGAGCATACTATCTATAGCTACACATTTTTCTGTCGAATTATGCTCGGGTTGATTATAACATCCTGTATGGTTAAGAATCAGCTAAGAATAATTTATAGGAAAATAATAGCACAAGAGCATTGGTTTTTATATAAAAATAAAGGTCTGATTTTGTCGAAAAATTAGTTTTGGACTTGAAATATATTCCCTTAAATGTTATGTTTAAAAAGGTGTATGACTGACGGATAAGTGGAATTAACCACGTGAAGTACACCAATCATATTTTTCTATGATTTTTAGCCGACCGCCTGGGCAAGATACACTGTGCTTTAAGCACGGCTATTTGTCTATGGGTTGGCTTTTAGTTTACCCAAAAAATAATAAAACAAAATATAAGAAAAGAGGTACAAACCATGGAGATGAAGAATCTAGCAACTGAGTTAAGTAGTAATGCATACCCAGGACGTGGTATCGTAATCGGTAAGTCTAAGGACGGCAAGAAGGCTGTAACTGGTTACTTTATTATGGGTAGAAGCGAAAACAGCCGTAACAGAGTATTCGTAGAGGACGGCGAAGGTATCCGTACACAGGCTTTTGATCCTTCAAAGCTTACAGACCCATCACTTATCATCTATGCACCTGTTAGAGTTCTTGGTAACAAGACAATCGTTACAAATGGTGATCAGACAGATACTATCTATGATGGCATGGATAAGCAGCTTACATTTGAGCAGTCTTTAAGAGTTAGAGAGTTTGAGCCAGACGGCCCTAACTACACTCCTAGAATCTCAGGTGTTATGCACATTGAAAATGGTACATATAACTATGCTATGTCTATCTTAAAGAGCAACAATGGTAATCCTGATGCTTGCAACAGATACACATTTGCATACGAAAATCCTGTAGCTGGCGAGGGACATTTCATCCACACATATATGCATGATGGAAATCCACTTCCAAGCTTCGAGGGTGAACCAAAGTGGGTTGAGATTGATGGTGACATCGATATATTTACTAATATGCTTTGGACTAACTTGAATGAGGAGAATAAGGTATCACTCTTCGTTAGATTTATTGATATTGCAACTGGTGAGTATGAGACTAGAATTATAAACAAAAATCAGTAAAGCCTAACCACAACTTGCAAGTAACTTGCGAAACGTTGGTATAACGAAATAAATATAGAATAGATAAGAAAGGAATTAGTTAATCATGAACGAATTAGAATTAAAGTATGGTTGTAACCCAAATCAGAAGCCATCTAGAATTTATATGGCAAATGGACAGGACCTTCCTATTCAGGTTCTTAGCGGTAAGCCAGGATACATCAACTTCCTTGATGCATTCAACGGTTGGCAGTTAGTTAAAGAGTTAAAGGAGGCAACTGGTCTTCCTGCTGCTACTTCATTTAAGCACGTATCACCTGCAGGTGCTGCTGTAGGTCTTCCACTTGATGAGACTCTTGCTAAGATTTACTGGGTTGACGATTTAGGTGAATTATCACCACTTGCATCTGCATACGCTAGAGCAAGAGGCGCTGATAGAATGTCTTCATTTGGAGATTTCATCGCACTTTCAGATGTATGTGATGTTTCAACAGCTAAGATTATTAAGAGAGAGGTATCTGATGGTGTTATCGCTCCAGGCTATGAGCCAGAGGCACTTGAAATCCTTAAGCAAAAGAAAAAGGGTAACTACAACATTATTCAGATAGATGAAAATTACGTACCTGAGCAGCTTGAGACTAAGCAGGTATATGGAATCAGCTTTGAGCAGGGAAGAAATGAGCTTCCTATTAACAACGAGCTTCTTGCAAATGTTGTTACTGCTAACAAGGATATCCCTGAGTCAGCTAAGATTGATCTTATCATCGCACTTATCACTCTTAAGTATACTCAGTCAAACTCAGTATGCTATGCAAAGGGTGGTCAGGCAATCGGAATCGGCGCCGGACAGCAGTCAAGAGTTCACTGTACAAGACTTGCAGGTCAGAAGGCTGACAACTGGTTACTTCGTCAGTGTCCAAAGGTTCTTAACCTTCCATTCCTTGACACTATCGGACGTGCAGACAGAGATAACGCTATAGATAACTACATCGGTGATGAGTACATGGATGTTCTCGCTGAGGGTGCTTGGCAGAGAGTATTCAAGGAGAAGCCAGAGGTTTTCACTGCTGAGGAAAAGCGTGCTTGGTTAGATCAGATGGAGGATGTAGCACTTGGTTCAGATGCATTCTTCCCATTCTCAGACAACATCGAGAGAGCTAAGAAGAGTGGCGTTAAGTACATCGCTCAGCCAGGTGGTTCAATCCGTGATGACGCTGTTATAGAGTGCTGTGATAAGTACGGAATGGCTATGGCATTCACAGGAATTAGATTGTTCCATCATTAATATAAGAATGACCTAAGACTTACAACTTTTGGATTTGTTGTATGTCTTAGGTCATTTTATTAACATTTCAAATAATCTATAACTTCATTTAAGCTTCCTAGTATAGCCACGCTGAGTTCTTCCATTTCCTTGTCTGGTTCCATCATATCAGGAACCATGATTGGAAGTAGTCCACCACGATGTGCTGCTCTTATTCCATTGTAGGAATCCTCTATGGCATAGGATTCACTAGGACTTACGCCTAAGGCTTCGCAAGCCTTAAGAAATATATCAGGCTCCGGCTTACTACGACTTACCATATCTCCACAAATAATAGCATCAAAATAATCGATTATTCCTGCCCAGGTAAGACCACTCTCAACAGATACTCTTCTTGTAGATGATGCTAATGCTATCCTTTTTCCATTTGCTTTAAGAAACTCTAATATTTCTACAACCCCAGGCAACATAGGAAGGTTTCCATTATCATATCTCTCGTGGAACAAATCCGACATCTCCTTCTTATACTCCACATACGGAAAGTCTTCTCCGTATCGCTTTAGAAATCGTTCCTTTGCCACCACCTGATTACAACCAAAGCATTCTCTACAGGCAGCTTCTATATCAGGCACTCCGTACTTGTCTGCTATAACCTTCCAACACTCAACCACTCTTTTTTCAGAGTCAAATATAACTCCATCCATATCAAATACTACTGCTTTAAAGTTCTTCATATCATTTCTCCAATTTGCTTTTTTCCTGTTTATCTTATATATTTCCTGACCATGTCAATATATTCTATAAGCGAACCACCTATCACTGTTTTTATATATCCGCAGAACATTTTTATATCATTACTTAAGTGTTTCACTATTATTAAGCACAGATGAGCTGTACAAGAACAAAACATCCTGCTTATCAAAATCCACAAACTGTCCAACCCTGCTACTTGGAAGATATCTAATATCAATTAAAGTAACCTTTGCATAGCCTGTGGCTAAAAGCGGAGCTATACTGCTGCCAAATGAATCTCTGAATATTACAAGCTCCTTAGCTGTAGCAGCCAGTGGATTTTCTATAGTAATTAGAGATAACGAACCATGAAGATACATCTCATATGGATCAGCACTATTTAATGCATTTAAATCATACATAGATATAGACTTACTATTTTCATGATCATATACCTTACAGTTCTCTAAGGTGGAATTAGTGAGACAATACATGCTCTCACCCTTCATAGGCATTCCAAGCTGTCTGTAATACACTCCCTTGAAATCATCTGACACCTTTAGCTCATCATACTCCGTGTCTAAGGCTACATTCATTCTCTCACCCATATACACTGCCATATTAACTATCTTTTCCTGTCTGAAATGTGTATCAGTCTGATAATAGCTTTCAAGCTCCAGCTGATTCATAATGTCTATATATTCAGCATATTCCATTCCTTCACACATTTTTACAACCAATTCATTATAATCATATGACGGGTAAAATAACTTCTCATTATAGTAATTCTTGTCCGGTATTATAGACATATATATAGCTACATCTGTTCCTTCTAAATACTCCTCGTAGATATACCTAAATTTACCTGTAGCATAATCTACGGATTTTTCATTCATTGGATAATCAAGCTTGGAAATATATCCATTACTTAAATACATATCATTATTATCCAGCTTACGCATAACAATAGATTGATACATAACCTTTGAGCTTCTAAGCTGCTGTCTAAATGGTGCTTGGTCTACCGCATATTCTTCGAATTTTTCACCATACTCTCCACTCAAAACACTTTCTGCCTTCAGGGAAGGTCTTTGAGCAAGAGGTCTTCTCTCCGCCTCTGATATATCCTGAGCCGGCTTTATATAACACATTATGACATAGCCATAGAAAAGCACACCAATTATTATTACCGTCAATAATCCCTTGGTTTTTCTATTTTTTTTATTTTCAGCATTATTAATTTCAGTATTATTTATTTCAACATTTTGTATTTCTGTATTTTCTATTTTGTGAATTTTTGTCCCCATATTTTCTATTCCTATATTTTCTATTCCCATATGCTCTCATACCTCCTTAGAATCTAAAATACAGGAACGGATTAAATGAACCGTCCACCAAATGTGCTGTTGATAGTATTAATATTAATGCCAAAACAACTGATTCCACCACCGTATCAAGCTTGTACTTTTCCGCCACCTTCATGGTCTTAGAACCAATCAGCTTTACTAATGGTGTAGCCCCTATTATGGATACAAACAAGGTAAATCCATAGCTTACTGTATAATATAGTGTCTCATCAGTTATTCCCTTAAGGCCACTCATACCAAACATATTAGAAAGATTTATACCTATAGCATTTAAGCTATCACTGCTAAATATCACAAAGCTTATTACTGTTGCAAATATCACATATACATGATTTATACACTTTGCATTCTCAATATATTTACGAATTAATAGTTTCTCAACAATAAGAAGTACTCCAAAATACAATCCCCACATAGCAAAATTCCAGGTAGCTCCATGCCACATTCCTGTCAGTGTCCAAACAACTAAAAGATTAAACACTAATCTACCTTTTCCTACTCTGCTTCCACCCATAGGAATATATACATAATCTCTAAACCAGCTTCCCAAAGTCATATGCCAACGTCTCCAAAATTCTGTTATAGATTTAGATATATATGGGTAGTCAAAATTCTCAGGGAATTTAAAGCCTAATATTCTTCCAAGACCTATAGCCATATCGCTATAGCCTGAGAAGTCATAATATATCTGAAGAGCAGAGGCTATGGCCCACACCCAGGCAAATATGACAGAGTTTTCCTCCACCTTATAATAAATATCCGCCAACTCTCCTAACTGGTTTGCAATAAGCACCTTCTTGCCTAAGCCTATTACAAATCTTACTATACCCTCTCTTATCATAGGTATGCTGTGGGTCCTGGATACCAACTCCTTCTCTACACACTCATACCTTACAATGGGACCCGCTATAAGCTGCGGAAACATAACCACATAGGTAAACAAATTAATTAGCTTTCTTCCTGCCTTAACCTTGCCTCTATAAACATCCACAATATAGCTTATTAACTGAAATGTATAAAAGCTAATACCAATAGGTAATGGCAAAAAGCTTACGTATTTAAATGCTATCAAGAAACCAAGGCAACAAAAAAGAGCAACATACAGCGCTATCCTGCCTGACATTTTTTCTCTATTCTTCTCAATTATTAGACCGCTAAAATATCCTATAAGTATTGTTGCTGCCATAAGGATAAGATATTTAGGCTCTCCCCAGGCATAGAAGAACAGACTAGCTAAAAGCAACACCCCGTTCTTCGCTACCCTTGGTACCATAAAATAGGTAAGCAGCACCACCGGAAGAAAATAATATAAAAATGTCATACTGGAAAATACCATAATATGCTCCTGATTTTAGTTTACATAACTATATTGTTTGTATTATTACTGAGCCAAGCTCTCCTGGTATAAAACTGTAGCAGCTGGGTATTCTGTAGTAAGCTTGGTTTTAAAGGTTTCTATAATCTCAGCATTACCAAAAGCTGATACCACATAACTATCACCTATGGTAACTATAATAAGTGTATCCGGAAAACCACACATCCACTGTCTGTTCATTATATTTTCCTTTAAGCTGTCACAGAAGGCCTGCTGATTAGTAGCATCAGCAATATGATATGCACCTGCAGTAAATGTGTTGGCATTCATCATATGCATCATAGATGCGGCATCATCAATATATGCTGCTGCATCAGCTGGAACACCTAGCATAGAATCTAAGCTTTCTAAATCTGTAGCATTAAATTTTCCCGGAGCGTCCATTACTGAATTGTTGTAATCTCCACCTGCTATAGAAAACTTCTCTTCATCACCGTAGGTTGCCCAAACTGTGGTAAATATCTCAAGTGAATCTGTAATCTCAACTGCAGCCTCTGTTGTTACCTCAGCTGTAGCTGTGGTATTCTTATCATCTGTCTTATCCTTGCCACAAGCAACTAAGCCTAAAGCCATTATAATTGAAAGTCCTAATACGCCTAATTTTTTCATATCTTAATTAATTCCTCCTAGAGTTTAGATCATAATATATTAACTTTATTATTATACAATGTTTACGAAAATATTCCTAGTATAAAATCCTATGACATAACCTATATCAAATTACACCTTGTACAGACCAAGCCTTAATTATTATCTAGAAAAAAAGAGATAAAATACCCTATGTACTTTATCTCTTAGCTTATATTAATTTATACATTTTTATGTATATAGGTTAAGCTACCTGTCGAATTCGCTTATCATAGAAATATCTTCTCTTCTTAATACTAAGCTGCTCCTTAACCTTAGCCTCTATCCTGTCTCTAACCATAAGTGCTATGTCCTCAGTTTTCATATCCTTATATTCCTCATATGATATGGGCTGTAGATAATGAACCTGAGTAGTCACCTTTCTCAAGGAATTATAGGAATATGGAACATAGGAATCTACCAATGCAACAGGAACTATAGGTGTTTTAGTTCTCATTGATATCTTAAAGCTTCCCGGCTTAAATACCTGAAGATTATTTCCATTATGATCATATCCTCCCTCTGGGAATATAACATATTTTCTGCCCTCATTTACCTCGTTTATAAGCTTTTTAATGGTAGTCGCCTGACTTCTCATATCATTTCTGTCTAGGGTACTTCCCTGCACCACTGACAAAAATGGTTTCATAATCGGAAGATTAGAGCGAACCTCATCCATAACAACTGTACAGGGTTTTTCATGGCCATACATTATACCTACCATATCGAACTTTCCCTGATGATTAGAGTACATTACATATCCTCCATCATCAGGAAGATTCTCCTTGCCATATACCTCTGTTGATATAAAGGAATTCTGCATTATTTTATTCACTATAAACTTTGCAAACTTGTATCTGTCCTCCTCAGAATATAAGCTATTATGCTTATCCATATATGCTGATTTTGCATATAGAAGAATAATATACGGGATTGAAACTATTATAACAAAGCAAAATCTTAACATACCAGCTACCTCTCTCTTACTAATACCTTTCGAAGAATTCTAGCATATTTTGACCAAAATATTAAGTATATTATTAAACTTCTTTTCTCAACTTTTGTTTACTTTTATTTATTGATTAGGAACAAATAAAATTTGTTATGCATCACATTCTCCATATGCCGTTTATAATCCTTGAATAAACATGCATTACATTGCATTTTACTCATTTTCGTGGTATATTATGCAAATGTATAATGACTATATTTTAAGAGAGGATTACTTATGAAAAAGTTAAACAAATTTTTGTTTTTGGCTCTTTCCATGGTAATGGCTTTATCTTTGCTTACCGGATGTAGCAAGGACTCAGAAGATTCACAGCTAACCACTGATAATACTTCTGTATCTGCCGAAATAATCGAGCTTGATTTAACAAGCGAGGAATATGCCTTTGGAGTTGACAAAAACCAACCAGAGCTACTTGAAAAAACCAACACCTTTATCTCTGAAATTAAGGCTGATGGTACATTTGACGAAATATGCAACAACTACTTTGGAGATGGTACTCCTGTTGCAGTAAAGTCAGCGGTCTATGACCCTGATAAGGATCAGCTTGTTGTTGCTACTAATGCCGCCTTTGAACCATTTGAGTATATGGAGGGCGATAGCTACTATGGTATCGATATGGAGATAGCAGCCAGACTTGCTGACTACTTGGGAATGGAGCTTGTAATCCAGAATATGGATTTCGATGCTGTATGTCTTTCTGTTGGACAGCACAAATGCGATATTGCCATGGCTGGTCTTACAGTTAAGGAGGACAGAAAGGAATATGTTGATTTCTCTGTATCCTACTACAATGCAGCTCAAAAGCTAATTGTAAAATCTAATGATACTTCCTTCGATGACTGCAGCTCTGTAGAAGAGATAGAAGCCATCATTAATTCTAAGGGTAGTGGAATTAAAATCGGTGTTCAAAACGGAACTACAGGTCAGATATACTGCGAGGGTGACGAAGATTGGGGCTTTACCGGTTTTCCTGCAGAAACAATAGGATATAAAAACGGTTCACTAGCAGTACAGGATTTGCTTAACGACAATATTGACTACGTAATAATAGACTCTGCTCCTGCTACATGCATTACTAAGGCAATCAATGAAATGCAGACCGATAGCGCAAATGCTTCATTTGCACGTAAGTTAGAAAAGTTTAAGGAAATATTTGTAGAGCAGGACGGCTACAAAATGGTATTACGAGGACTTAAAAACACTCTGTTAATTGCCATCCTTGGATTAATAATTGGTATACTTATAGGTACTGTTATTGCAACAATAAGAGTAATTCCAAAATACAAGGTTTTACCAAGAATTTTAAATGCTATCTGCAGCTTTTATGTAGGGTTATTCAGAGGTACTCCTATAGTAGTTCAGCTTCTTGTGTTCTACTATGTTGCTTTACCTATATTAAATGCTCATATGACCGGTGTCCAGGTTGCCATATGGGTATTTGGTCTTAACTCTGGTGCCTACATCTCTGAGATTATGCGAAGTGGTATTCTTTCTGTTGATGCAGGACAGATGGAGGCAGGACGTGCTGTAGGCTTAAGCTTTGGCACTACTATGGTAAAGATTGTTATCCCACAGGCTGTGAAGAATATTCTTCCAACCCTTGGTAATGAGTTCATCGCACTTATTAAGGAAACCTCAGTTGTAAGCTTTGTAGGTGCAGCTGACCTTTATGTAGCATTTAACTATATTGGAAGTAATAGCTACGAATTCATGGTGCCTTATCTGGTTATGGCAATAATATATATTGTTCTTGTATTAATTATCAGCTTAGGTATTAAGCTTATGGAAAGGAGCCTGAGAAAAAGTGATAGACGTAATTAATCTAACCAAGAAATTCGATGACGTTGATGTCTTAAATGGTATCAGCGTGAAGATTGATAAGGGAGACATTATATGCGTAATCGGACCTTCCGGCTCAGGCAAAAGTACCTTCCTTAGATGCTTAAACTGTATGGAGGACCCAAGTGGTGGTCAGATTATCTTTAATGGTGTTGATATAGCAGATACCAAGGTAGATATTAATATCCACCGTCGCAAAATGGGTATGGTTTTCCAGCATTTTAATCTATTTAACAACAAGACTGTTATAGAAAATATTATGCTTGCTCCTGTTCATGTTCAGGTTAAGGATATGAAGCGTGCAAAGCGAAAGAAGCTTAAGGATGATCCTGCCTACAACACTACTAAGGCAGAAATAATTAAGAACGCTAGAGAGAATGCTATGAAGCTTCTAGAGCGTATCGGACTTGCGGATAAGGCAGATGTTTATCCTTCTACACTTTCGGGTGGTCAAAAGCAGAGAGTTGCAATCGTTCGTGCCCTTGCCATGAACCCTGATGTTATTCTCTTCGACGAGCCTACAAGTGCTCTTGACCCTGAGATGGTTGGCGAGGTTTTAGACCTTATGAAATCTTTGGCAGACGAAGGAATGACTATGATTATTGTAACCCACGAGATGGGCTTTGCAAGAGAGGTTGCTAACAAGGTTCTCTTCATAGATGAGGGACTTATACTTGAAAGTGGTGCTCCTGAGGAGTTCTTCAGCAATCCAAAGCACCCTAGACTTAAGGAGTTTTTATCTAAAGTTTTATAATTAAATTCATAAGGGCTGTGCCAATTAACTTATCGGCCGACCAGCCTAGGGATGATGCTTCGCTGACACTTAAGACGGTCAGCGAAGCATCACCCTGTCGCGGTCGGTATTAAAATTATTGGCACAGCCCCTTATTTTATTCTACACTTTCTTATACAAATAAATATTCTATAATTATTCTATTCTAATTATTGGTTCTCCCACCTTGATATCACCATACTTTAAAACTGTTATCTTTTGGCCTTCTGCAAGACCTGTACATACGACAGGGGTGGACATAGCCTTGGCTGTAGAACGTATCTGTTCTAGGTCAAAGTTCATTAAAACTTCACCTTTTTTTAGATGTTGACCCACTTTAACTATTGGATTAAAGCCTTTACCACCAAGATTAACCGTATCAATTCCAACGTGAATAAGGAGTTCTATACCAGAATCTGTCTCAAAGCCCACTGCATGCTTTGTGTCAAATATCATGGTTACCGTTCCATCCTCTGGAGCATATACTACTCCATCAGTAGGCTCTATAATTACCCCGTCTCCCATCATTTTCTCTGAGAATGCTTCATCTGGGGCTTCCTCAATTTTTCTCACCAATCCATTCATTGGGGATGAAATTGTAACCATCCTGTGAATCTTATCATCAACATCATCTGGCTTGACATCATCTAATTCACGAAAATTCATATTCTTATCAGAAGAACTTACCTCTGTGATACCACCGAAATCATCTGAGATATTTCTATCCATATACTCCTCAAGGTTTGACTTTATAACCGACACTCTAGGTCCATAGATTATCTGTACGCCCTGCCCCTTCTTAATTACACCTGAGGCGCCTGTAGCACTTAGTCTTTCCTCATTCACAAGGTCTGAATTAAATACTGTACATCTAAGTCTTGTAGCGCAGCAATCTATATCAGAAATGTTATCACTACCACCCAAGCCAATAAGAATACCTACTGATATTTGATCTGCTTCAGACAACCTGGTATTGTCATTTGTTGTATCACCATTTGCTCCTAATGAAGTGGTATTTTGCGCATTAGCATCTGCATTTTTCCTTGCATCAACATCTCTTCTAGTGTATAGCTTAACCTCTTCGTCCTCTCCTCGTCCCGGAGTCTTGTAGTTGAATTTCTTAATAAGGAATGAGAATAACAGATAGTAAACTATAAAGTAGAATACACCTACTATCACAACCCATATCCAGTTTGTCTTGTCATTTCCCTGAAGTATACCGAACAGGAACAAATCTATAAGTCCACCTGAGAAAGTCATACCAACACCAACATTAAATACATGCATAAGCATATATGCAAGACCTGCAAAGATACAATGAATCACATATAAAAGTGGTGCTACAAACAAGAAGGTAAATTCGATAGGTTCAGTTATACCTGTAAGCATTGAGGTTAATGCTGCTGATAATAATAAGCCTCCTACCTTCTTTCTATTTTCAGCTCGTGCACATCTATACATTGCGTAAGCAGCTCCCGGAAGACCAAATATCATAAGAGGGAATTTACCGGACATAAATCTTGTTGCTGATACTGCAAATTGCTCTGTTCCCGGGTCAGCTAACTGAGCAAAGAAAATGTTCTGTGCTCCCTCGATTATCTGTCCACCAACCTCTAAAGTTCCTCCCACAGCGGTTTGCCAAAATGGAAGGTAGAACACATGATGAAGACCAAATGGTATAAGCGCTCTTTCCATAAGTCCGTACACCCAGGTACCTGCATATCCGGAACGAAGCACCACATCTCCTACTGCATAGATTCCTGCTTGTATAGGTGGCCAGATAAAATACATCAGTATTCCCACAAATGTAAATACTAAAGCACTAATTATAGGAACAAATCTAGTTCCACCAAAAAAGGATAATACCTGTGGCAGCTCAATCTTGTAGAATCTGTTATGAAGGGCCGCTACTCCAAGACCTACGATAATACCTCCGAATACACCCATTTGCAGGGACTCAATACCTACCACCGAGGTTACTGCTCCTTCAAGCAAATTGCCTGAGCCACCACCTATAGCTATAAGCGCACTTATAGACGCGTGCATTATAAGAAAGGCTATAACAGAAGCTAAGGCAGCAACCTCCTTCTCCTTCTTAGCCATACCAATAGCTACACCTATAGCAAAGATTATAGGAAGATTTGCAAACACTATATCTCCTGCCTTACTCATAACCTGAAACACTGCGTTAAAAGCTGTTCCAGGTCCCATAACCCCCATAAGACCATAGGTTTCAAGCATAGTAAGATTAGTTAAGGAACCTCCTATGCCAAGCAAAAGTCCCGCTACGGGAAGTATAGCAATAGGAAGCATAAATGAACGTCCCACTCGCTGTAAAACTCCAAAAATTTTATCTTTCATATTATTCTCCTTTTAGCTATGAGATTAGTTTTTCAAAGGATGTACACACCCTTAGTAATCACATTTACCTATAAGAATATAAAAGGCACTAATCACACATATTCTTTGGAATATTTTGTGCAATTAATGCCTTTTAATACATATATTATAAAAATTTTTGATTATTACAGTTTAAGGGCTAAGCCTTACCTGACCTTACCTCATATTAGTCTTCAATCTCTCCAGCCTTACGTCTTCTGAAGAAGTCCTTAGTCTCCTTAGCGACTACTCCACTAAGTGCAAAAAGGGCAATCATATTAGGAAGTGCCATCATACCGTTGAAGATATCTGCAATAGTCCATACAGCTGATACTGTCATGTATGGTCCGATGAATACTGCGATTATGTATAACCATCTGAATACCATAATGCCTTTCTTGTTTCCACCATTTAAGTACTCAAGACATCTCTCTGAGTAGTAATCCCATCCAAGGATTGTGGTAAATGCAAAGAATACAAGACAAAGCATAAGGATAGCCGCTGATACCTGCTCTGGGAAAGGCAATCCCTGCTTAAATGCATATGTAGTAACATCTACACCTTCAAGTCCATTGGCCTGAGCATACTCATTAGCACCTGTAAGTACGATTGAAATACCTGTCATAGAACAGATAATGATTGTATCAAGGAATGTTCCTGTCATAGATACAAGACCCTGTCTAACAGGCTCCTTTGTCTGAGCCGCTGCAGCTGCAATAGGTGCAGAACCAAGACCAGCCTCATTTGAGAAGATACCTCTTGCAACACCCTTTTGCATTGCTATGATAAATGTTCCTGCAACACCACCGGCAACTGCCTGTGGGTTAAATGCTCCCTTAACAATTGTTACGACAGCATCAGGTACCTCAGTAATATTTCTAATAATAAGGATAAGTGCTGAAATAACATAAATTATAGCCATAAATGGTACAATAATCTGTGATACACTTGATATTCTCTTAATTCCTCCAATAAGAACAAGTGCAACTACAATTGCAAGTACAAATGAAGCAACTACTACCGCTATGGAATACTCACCAAGCATAGGAATATCTATAGTATGTGTTCCCTTAGGATCAAAGAAGCCCTTAACTGCTGATGAGATACCATTTACCTGAGTAAAGGTACCGATACCAAGTAATCCTGCACATACTCCAAAAAAGGCAAACATCTTAGCAAGCCACTTCCACTTATCTCCCATACCTTTTTCTATGTAATAGAATGGTCCACCTAATGAGTGACCAGTTTCATCAACCACACGATACTTAACTGCAAGAAGTCCCTCTGCATACTTTGTGGCCATACCAAGGAAGGCTGCAACAACCATCCAGAAAAGTGCCCCAGGACCACCTGCTACTATGGCAATAGCAACACCAACTATATTACCAGTACCAATGGTGGCTGAAAGTGCTGTACAAAGAGCTGCAAAAGAAGAAACCTCTCCTTCTCCTCCCTCCTCATTCTTAACCATCCACTTTAACGCTAGTGGAAGCTTTCTAACCTGAAGTAAACCAACTCTGATGGTAAGTAATAGACCACCTGCCATAATGAGAACCATAAGAGGCACTCCCCAGACAAAATCGTCTATGGCCGTCAGGATTTCATTAAACTTTTCCATAAAATTCTCTCGTCCTTTCTTTTGTTATATAGTTAATTAATAAACCTTTACTAGTTTAACACATTAAACTGTTATATACAAACAAAATATCTCTTTTTCTTAACTATATCTTTGCCATATATATAGTTTCAACATACCTTATTCTTATTTCTATATAAATATGTTCTTTTGTTCCCAAATATACCCATAAGCCCTATCATTCATTGACTAACAATACCAATTATGGTACGATACCAAAGGATTTAAGCACTTTAGTATGCTAATTTATTACTAAAGTAATTCACATTTTATCTATATATTTTTACATAAAGGAGAATTTTATTATGAAGTTTAAGAAATTTGTTAAGAAGCTTAGCGTAGGACTTGTGGCTGTAGCTATGATGGCTACTACTCTTACTGGCTGTGGTGAGAAGAAGAAGGATACATTTACAGTTGGATTTGATGCTGAGTATCCACCTTACGGTTATATGGATGAAAACGGTGAATATACCGGTTTTGACCTTGAGCTTGCTGAGGCAGTATGTGAGCTTAAGGGATGGGAACTTGTAAAGCAGCCTATAGCTTGGGACAACAAGGATAACGAGCTTAACTCAGGTTCTATCGATTGTATCTGGAATGGTTTCACAATCAATGGTCGTGAGGACGAGTACGAGTGGTCACGTCCATATGTTGATAACAGTCAGGTTATTGTGGTAGCTGTTGATTCAGGTATTACTGATTTTGCAGGTCTCTCAGGCAAGAAGGTTGGTGTTCAGACTGCATCTGCTGCTCTTTCAGTTCTTCAGGATGAGGAGGGTCAGAAGGCTCTTGCAGATACATTCGCTGAGCTTAACGAGTTCAGCGATTATAACACAGCATTCCTTGAGCTTGAGGCAGGTTCTGTAGATGCTATCGCTATGGATATTGGTGTTGCACAGTACCAGATTGAGAGCCGTGGAGATGGTAAGTTTATCATTCTTGATGAACACCTTAATGCCGAGCAGTACGGTATTGGATTTAAGAAGGGTAATACAGAGCTTAAGAACGAGGTAGAAGATGCTCTTAAGACACTTAAGGAGAATGGTAAGTTCGACGAATTAGCTAAAAAATATGGATTAGAGGATATGACTTGTCTTTCATTTGAGTAGGAGATACATGGGATATGAGTTTTCAGGTTATGCTACAACAGCTTTCTTCCGGAATGCTGAGCACTATGGGTATATTTTTCCTTACATTGCTCTTTTCATTGCCACTTGGCTTGATAATCGCTTTTGGCAGAATGTCTAAGAATAAAATATTAAGTGGTTTTGTCAGTCTTTTGATATCTATACTTAGAGGTACCCCTCTTATGCTTCAGCTTATGGTATGGTATTTCTTCCCATTTTATCTTATGGGATGGTCCATAAGCGGATGGAGATTCCCTGCAGTTATCGTTGGTTTCTCCATAAACTACGCTGCATACTTTGCAGAGATTTATCGTTCAGGTATTGAAGCTATTCCTAAGGGACAGTACGAAGCAGGTCAGATTCTTGGATACTCCAAGTCTCAGAGCTTCTTCAAGATTATTCTCCCTCAGGTGATTAAGATTATCCTTCCTTCTATAACTAACGAGGTTATAACATTGGTTAAGGATACATCCCTTGCCTTCTCTATTACATATATAGAGATGTTTACTTTGGCAAAGCAGATTGCTGCCGCAGAAACCAGCATGATGCCATTTGTAATTGCCGCCATTTTCTATTACGTTTTCAATGCTCTGGTTGCCTTTGTAATGGGTCGTCTGGAGAAGAAGATGAATTATTACAGCTAGGAGGTCTGTTAGATGTATTCGGATAATAATATGAATAGCTCTGGTAGTATTCAAAAGAGAATTTTCTTTGAAATGAATAACATTAAGAAATCATTTGGCGACCTTCAGGTTTTAAATGATATTTCACTTAGCGTATGCGAGGGGGATGTGCTTTCAATAATCGGCCCTTCCGGTTCAGGCAAGTCCACTCTTCTTCGTATTGCAACCATGCTGGAAACCATGGACTATGGTGATATGAGCTATATGGGAGAAAAGGCAGTAAGCATTGTGGACGGAAAGTCTATATATGCAAAGCCTGCAAAGCTAAAGGAGATTAAGAAAAACTTTGGTTTAGTATTCCAAAACTTTAACCTATTTCCACATTACACTGTTTTGAAAAATATTACCGATGCCCCTATCTCAGTCCAAAAGCGAAACAAGGCTGAGGTTGAAGAAGAAGCTATGGAGCTTCTTAGAAAGATGGGCTTAGAGGATAAGGCTGACGCTTACCCTTCTCAGCTCTCTGGTGGTCAGCAGCAAAGAGTTGCCATCGCAAGAGCACTTGCCTTAAAGCCAAATGTTTTGTTCTTCGATGAGCCAACCTCAGCTCTTGACCCTGAGCTTACAGGTGAAGTGCTTAAGGTTATTAAGTCCTTAGCGGAACAGCACATGACTATGGTTATCGTTACCCACGAGATGAACTTTGCAAAAAATATATCCGACAGGGTTGTATTTATGGATAAGGGTGTGGTAGCATTAAGTGGAAGTCCTGAGGTGGTATTCGGCTCTGATAATGAGCGTATGAGAGAATTCTTAGGAAAGGTTGCACATTAACACTTTGTACATGATTGTGAGGTGCTAATTATGGGTAATAAAACAAAGGATAAAATAGAATTTACAGCGGAAATCGCATCAGGTGAGCCAAGAGAGCTTCCTGATAAGATGAAACCAAAGCAGGCCTATGCACATAACCAGAATGCACTTGCCGTGGAGAGAACTGAGCTTTCTAAAATCAGAACAGACCTTGCGTTTACTAACAGCAAGCTGGCTGTGGAGCAGACACATCTGTCCTATCTTAGAACCATCGTTTCACTTATTGGTACAGGTGCCACACTTATTAAGGCACTGCCACTGTTTGGAATATCTATGGCATTCACCATAGGAATATCAACATTCTTATTCATAGCTGCTATATATTTCATATATAAGGATGTAACCACATATCCTACTATGAAAAAGCACTTAACAGCTATGGAGCAGGAGGCAAGCGAGCTTGCCAAAAAAGCTGAAAGTAGTACCTTTAAGCTAAATGGGGATTTATAAATACATATGGAGAAATATTTGAATTAGAAAGGGATTATTAAAATGAAGCTTAAGAAATTATTATGTTTAGCATCACTTATGATGATGGTATTTTTAGTAGGTTGCAAAAAGGATACTTTAGATTTAGCTGATCTTCAGCATGATTGGCAATTTGTAGAAATGGAAGCTGCAGGAGAGGTAATTCCACATACTCCTGGTTTAGAGTCAAAGGAGCCAGCAGTAAAGTTTGATGGTAGCACTGTAGAATTTTCACTAAATGGAAAATCACATAGTGGATCTGTAAAAGCAGGTTCCGAGAGCTATGATATCACATATTCTGATGGTTCAAAGGCACAGGTTGCAAAATTGTCGGACGGTGGCAATACACTAACAATTAGTATTGACAGTCTTGGTATATACTATAAATTCAAAAAGTAGTAACTATTTTACATATTCCTATATATCAGCATAAATGTATTAAAAAAAGAACTAAGGGTCTCTTAACTAGAAACACTTAGTTCTTTTTTACACATATGTGAAATTCACCTCTAAAAATCACAAGCTGCATTTTAGTCCTCATCCTCAAATAAATTGATCATAGTTTTATTGAGGTATTTATTCGCATCAAAAATTGGCTCTTCTACTTCTTCTTTCTTGTCTTCCTCATTATGAAAATTGTAGGTTGGGTCCTTCACTGCATCGGCCACCCTTTGTGACAACTGACACAGATATGCTACATCTCTTGTGGATAAATCATCCTGAGTGGCAGATATGTAATTAAACATTTCTATCACTGCTTCCAATATTATCCTCATCTTCTCCACCTTAAAGTTAGGATCAAGCAAATTGGCCACAAAGCTCTCCTTGGTTCTTTCATTGGCGTTTTTTCTATATATTCCAACCTGGTTAAATTTATCTATTGCAGCTTCGATAAACTCAATCTGCCCCTTAGAATACTCTTCTTTGTTATATCTGGGTCTGTAGCTCTTTAGTTCTTCAGATAATCCATACACCTTTAACCCTTCCATAAATATCCTCCAAATATCAATTGTAACTTTTGACATTATAACATATTTTATTTATAGGAAAAGTATTATTCCAACATTTTCATATCAACTCTATTATTCTTTTCATACACTATAACAGTTAATACTACCAATACAATAAATTCCACACAGGCAACCAATCCAAAATAGCTACCCGGCACCAATATAAGAGGCACTGCAGTTACAAGGGCTATCAAAAAACCACCTAATCCACCTATCATTCCCGACGCACTTTGCTTTACAACCTCCACCTCACTATCCCACTTTAGCTTAGGGAATTTTAGGTTAACAGCAAGTCCTACTACAAGAATAAAAAGAATAATAGCAACAGGAAGAGCAATCATCCATAAAAGCTCTAAGACGGATGGCTTTAAAGCTATTACCATAATTATCTCACCTACTAAGAAAAACGGTGCAATAAGTCCTATGTTAAATCTAAGCTTACCTTTAAGATACTCTCTAACCGATATAGGTAAGGTCCTTATAATCCAAAGCTCCTTACCCTCCATAGATATAGAAGTTGCAATTGGAGAGTTCATTCCTAATATACCCGCAAATAAAACCGGTATGGCAGCATTAATATTTATGTCAATTGGCAGGTCCTTAATAGCATCATTCATATCCACGAAAAACAAGCTAACTGCAAATATTACAGCCATTACAGGGCCAATTATTGTATTTGTAACATAGATTCCCGACGAAAAATATCTCTTAGTCTCTCTTAGCACAAGAGCCTTCATTATGGATTTTCTCTCAAGCTCTCCTAGCTTATAATTATGCTTAGCAAAATTCCTATGAATTCCTCTATTAATCTTCTCAAAGTTTGAAGCTGTAAGGATAATAACCAATGCGAATAATATAAGGGATATGCTAGTTCCTATAACAAATCCTACCACATCACCTTCACATATAGCCTTCGAAAACCAGGCTGTAGGCGGATATATTTTGTATAACATATCAATAAGCTTTGATGCCAGCTCTCCCATAGCCTGCATATCAAAGTTATTCAATTCCTCTGTTGGTACAAGAGAGGTAGCTATGAAAATAGCTACAACTATGGCTACCACAAATATACTCTCAAACAGTGCCTTATTTTTCATCCTTGACGAAATTCCTGTAATTACAAGACCAAATAATACAGACAGAGTTATGGGTATAATTGGTACTATAACCACCACCAAAAGACCAAATATAATTCCAAGCAAGCCAGGTTTTTCAAAGACTCCATACAAAGTCACTCCCGGTATCATAACAATACCTGCTACCATCAACCCTTCAATATAAAGTCTAATATATCTGCTTATAACTAGGGAAGATGTTTTTATCGGCATAGATGAAAGTATGTCATAGCAGCTTTCCTTAAAGATTATCTTTCCCGCCTTAACGGCACAAAAAAGAAGTGTTAGTATGCTGCTTAAAAAAACAACATAAGCAGGTACAATATCTCCAAGCCCAATTTTAATATAACCATAGCTCATTACACCAACATAGGATATTGCCATTAGCACAAGAACTCCTATGGTAATTCCAAGGGCAATACCGGTATTCCTCACCTTTCTGTCCTTAGTGTATCGAAGAACATTCAAGGAGAAGATGTTAGCAAGCTCTATTTTTGTTAAAATCCTAATTTGCTTCATCATCAACTGCCTCCATAAATATATCCTCTAAAGACTGACCTTCCTTTACTATATCTATCATATTTCCACTGGCAATAAGTCTTCCCGCCTTAATAATCGCTACCTTATTACAAAGCCTTTCAGCCACATCAAGCACATGGGTAGAGAAGAATACCGCTCCTTTCTTACCACATATCTCTCTCATAATATCCTTTAGAATTACTGCTGCCTTAGGATCAAGACCTACAAAGGGCTCGTCCAATATAAGTAGCTTTGGCTCATGCACTAATGCCGATATTATGGCCAGCTTTTGCTTCATACCATGAGAATAGGTAGATATCAAATCCCCTAAGGATTCTGTTATTTCAAATGCATCGGCATACCTTTCTATCCTATCCTTTCTTTCACTGCTTCCTACCTGAAATATATCAGCAACAAAGTTAAGATACTGTATACCTGTCAGATACTCATACAAATCAGGATTATCAGGGATATAAGCAAAACGTCTCTTACACTCCAATGAATTCTCACTAATGTTAATCCCATCTATAATTATCTCACCTTCATCAAAGGCATGTATTCCGGTTACGCATTTTAGGGTTGTTGTTTTGCCCGCCCCGTTATGTCCTATAAAGGCATAAATGTCCCCTTTTTCAATATGTATATTTAACTGATGCACACCCTTATCACTGCCCTTATAGCACTTTGTTAGATTTTGAATTTTTAACATAGCTTACCCTCCCCGTAGATATGATAATTCTATAATATTTACCCCAATAATACAATATAACCTAGGGTCACAAGCAATACCTTACCCTAGGTTATTTTTATTATTTTTTTATTTTTTTATCTAGCATTAATACAATATACCATCATAGTACTGCAGCATTAGATCAACCACAAGGCTATAGCTTAGCATACCCTCTTCAACTCCATTTAGATTAAGAGTTGTCTCCGTGAACTCATCTGATATCTCATCAACAGTATCCGTAGAAAGAACGGCATCCTCTTCCACCTCTTCCCAGGCTTCCTCAGTTAAAAATACACTATCTACCCATACCTGTTCTTCCACCTCAGGCTGAGTTATATAATAGAAATAATCATCTCCTATAGCGTGAAAGTATGCGTTATCTATATATATCAAAACGCTTAAATATCCTGAATACTTAAAGAAATCAGACTCACTGTTTATACATGCCTGATATGTCAGATAATTTGCTTCATCCTCATATATATATCCGTGAAGATGGCTTAATTCATGACAATACACTGCAGGATAATTAGCTATATACATATTCCCATTAGCATTTGCCTCCATAGAGAACGGAAAATAATATCCTCCTATATACGCCTGACTCATTAGGTCGGAAGACATCAAATTCTTCACCTCAGGATAATATCCCTTTAGCTTTGGGAATTCATCTGATATACCCCTTAAAGCCTTCTTCGACTCCGCCTGCATATCTCCGTAAAATATTATGTTTCCACTTGCATCTCTAGGCATAAGCTTCATATAGTAGTTGCATCTTTCAACTATATGATTTCTTAAAATCTCTAGCTCCTCAACGGTATATTTTCTATAGTCCACCTTAGGATTAGCATCTATAGGTGTACAGTGATACAGTATGGTGCAATTGGTAGTCATTACAATACACACGCCAACCAATATTCCTGCAAATACCTTATAGAACATCTTAGTGAACTTAACATACTTAGGCTTATTTCTAAGAAATATTAGTGTTATAGCTATAACCACTGATGCCAATACCAAAATGATTCCAAGAACTATCATTATCTCTCCCACAGAAAATGGAAATATATTTGTTAATCTAGCAAATATGTTCAATATTATGGGAGTGACATATGTGGTATGCCAATCACAAAAGGCAGGACATATCCAAGCCACAATGTTGGTTATAGCAACAAATAATATCCCTAATAATATGTACCATTTGTATATACTTTTCTTCTTCATAAGTAGCCTCTCTTTTTCTCTGTACTATTTAGCTTAATATAGCCTTGTATAAGATGTCAAGAAAAAGCAAAGGACGACATTCAAGCAGTGAATGTCGTCCTTTTGATTACTCTTTTCCGTTCCAGCAGTAAGTACAAAGCTTACATGTATCTATTCCTACTGACTCAAGCATATCATCAAGTCTCTGGAAGCGAAGAGATGTAAAACCAAGCTTCTCTCTTATCTTCTCTACCATGTTATTATACTCTGCTGTCTCCGGATCACAATACTTATCAAGTGTATCCTGTGATACATTATCTCCTTCAAGCTCTGCGATAACTCTTCTTGAGATTAAATCCATCTCTGAGTTTGAGCGAGAGAAGTTAAGGTATTTACAACCGTACATAATAGGTGGACAGGCAGGTCTGATATGAACCTCCTTAGCACCCTTCTCGTATAAAAATTCTGATGTCTCCTGAAGCTGAGTTCCTCTAACAATTGAATCATCGATAAGAAGCATTCTCTTGCCTCTGATTATATCCTCAACAGGTATAAGCTTCATCTTAGCTATCATCTTACGCTTGCTCTGAATGGTTGGCATAAATGATCTGGCCCAAGCCGGTGTGTACTTAATAAAAGGTCTGGTAAATGGCTTACCTGATGCATGTGAATAGCCTATAGCGTGTGCAGTTCCTGAATCAGGTACACCTGCTACTATATCCACCTCTTCTGAGTCTCTCTTAGCTAGCATCTCACCACATCTATAACGCATCTCCTCTACACTTACACCTTCGTAAGCTGATGAAGGATATCCATAATACACCCAGAGGAAGGTACATATCTTCATCTTATCCCCTGGAGCAACCAAGGTCTTGCAAGCATCCGGAGTAATAACAGCTATCTCTCCAGGTCCAAGCTCCTTTTCCTTTTCATATCCAAGATTTACAAATGCGAAAAACTCAAAGCTGGCACAATATGAGCCATCCTTTTTACCTATAACAATTGGTGTTTTACCATATTTATCTCTTGCACAGTACACTCCCTTTGGAGTAAGTATCAGCATAGATATAGAACCATCTATAATCTCCTGTGCATACTTTATACCATCAATAAAGTTATCCTTCTGGTTAATGATTGCCGCCACAAGCTCTGTAGCATTAATCTCCCCGTTAGACATCTCGAAGAAATGTACTCTATCCTTTAATATTTTCTCAATAATCTCATCATCGTTATTAATCTTACCAACAGTTGTTATGGCAAATGAACCGTGATGAGAACGTACAAATATAGGCTGTGCCTCAAAATCTGATATACAACCAATTCCAAGATTTCCCTTCATGGAATTAGCTTCTTTGGTAAACTTTGTTCTAAAAGGTGAATTCTCTATATTATGGATAGCTTTATCAAAACCATTCTCCTCACCATAGACTGCCATACCTGCACGTCTTGTTCCAAGATGTGAGTGATAATCTGTTCCAAAAAATAAATCGAATACACAATCCTCTTTTGATGCAACTCCAAAATATCCGCCCATTGTTATTTCCTCCATATATTGCTTTCGCAATCAGCTACATTTTTCGCAAGTTTGATTATAACACAATATTAAAATAATTCAATATTTTCAAGGCTTGTGCATGAGCTAAAAAATCAACAAAAATATTTTTCAAATTTGCATATTATTGTGTATTTTGGCAACCCTAGTTATAAACACAAAAGTGTTTATGGAGGTAGAATATGAGATTATTAAATTATATCGCCCTTACTGTTACCATCATTGGTGCAATCAATTGGGGCCTTATTGGATTCTTTGATTTTAATCTTGTTTCAGCTCTCTTTGGAGAAGGAACCGTATTCACCAGACTTGTCTACGATTTAGTAGGTATCTGCGGTTTATATCTTATTTCATTTTACGGACTTCTTGCCAGAAGAGACGTGTAGTAGGAATAGTTTTTCTATTCGGACGAATGTAAAAAATATGGGCAATGGAAGATTTCATACCGACCTGCCTAGGGTGAAGCACCCGCAGACCTTAAGACGGTCTGCTAAGACCTCACACCTGTCGCGGTCGGTTCCAAAAATTTTTCCAGCCCATATTTTTTTACATTCTGTTTATTGAAACAATATACTTTATTTGATTAAATCTACCTTTTCATATTGATTCAGGCTATAACTAAAAAATCAACTACACTTAGACTTCTGTTATATCTTTATTAAATCCTTAATTACCTCTGAGGCTATGATTAATCCTGCCACTGATGGTACAAATGCAGTAGAACCTGGTACTCGTTCCTCTCCTTCTACATTTGATGGTGTAATAGCTTCTTCTTTAGAATACACCACCTTAAGACTTTTAATACCTCGTTTTTTTAATTCACGTCGCATTACCTTTGCCAGTGGACATACAGAGGTCTTATATATATCAGCAACCTCAAACATAGCAGGATTTAGCTTGTTTCCCGCACCCATGCTACTTATTATAGGAACATTTTTTTCATTCGCCTCACAGACTAAGGTTAGCTTAGCAGTTACAGTGTCCACCGCGTCTACTACATAATCGTATTTTGAAAAATCAAACTGATCCTTAGTTTCAGGAATATAAAAGCAATTATAGGTTTCCACCCTACAGTCAGGGTTTATATCAGCGATACGTTCCTTCATAGCCTCTACCTTGTATTTTCCTACTGTACTATAAAGAGCTATTATCTGACGATTAATATTACTTACTGACACTGTGTCCTTATCGATTAGGTCTAAGGCTCCTACTCCGCTTCTCGCCAAGGCTTCCACCACATGACCACCTACGCCACCTATTCCAAACACTGCCACTCGCGCATTAGCCAGCTTTTCCATAGCGGCATCACCTATTAAATTTTTAGTTCTGACAAATGTTTCCTTCATATTACTCATCTTGGTATTCTTCCTCGTCTCGCTTCAGCTTTTCAGGATCATACATAAGTCCTGCATTGTTTTTAGCGCATTCCTCTTCCATACGCTTTATAGCCTCATCAAAGCCCTTTAAAGCAGCAAAGGGCATAAACTGTTTGGCTCTGTCTTCTCTACTCATCTTCGTTCTAGCTGCCACTTCTATGTCCTCCAATCTGCCTGTTACGCTCCATGGTTGTACCTTCCTTACTAAGGTTCATACCCTTAAGGATTGCATTTTTTCCATATTTGTTCTTAATATCTAACATTGCCTTCTGCAGGTCATGCTCCTTCTTTAATTCTTCAGGATCAGAAAAAATATCATACTGATGATAGGACTCATGAACTACATTATTAAATGATATATTGAATCTTCTTATACTTAAATTTTCATCAGCAATCTGATTATAAAGTCTCTCAACATAGGTTAAAATCACCTTAGCGGAGGATGTAGGAAAGTCAAGCCTAATACTGCCTCTTCCACCATCCACCTCATATCTTGCAGAATAACCTATATTCATGGTTATAGAATCTGTAATAAGCTCCTTGTCCACCAGCTCTAAGCAGAGCAAATCCGCCATTTCCTTAACTATAAGTCTTCCCTCGTCGTAACCATAGTCACGCATAAGCACCTGGCCACTAGATAATGAATGGGAGCTTGACTTATACTTTTTGATATCTGCTATAGTTGCTGTTTCCCTACCCCAGGCATGGTCTATAAGCAGCTCTGCGTCTATTCCAAATAGCTTATATAAGAAATCCTCATCTGTTTTAGCTATGTCCCCCATGGTATATATTCCATACTTTTCAAGCCTCTTTGCAGTACCTGGACCAACTCGCCAAAAATCAGTCAGTGGTCTATGCTTCCAAAGCTTTTCCTGATAGGACTTCTCGTCTAATATACCTATATTGTCAGACACGTGCTTAGCAGTTATATCAAGAGCAATCTTTGCTAAGTACATATTGCTTCCTATACCACAGGTAGCGGTTATTCCGGTAGTATCATACACATCCTTCATTATACGCACAGCAAGCTCCTTAGGTGTCAGCTTGTACAGCTTAAGATAATTGGTTACATCCATAAACACCTCATCTATGGAATAAACATGTATATCCTCCTTAGCAATATATTTTAGATATACTCCATATATTCTAGCAGAATAATCTATATAATACTGCATTCGGGGAACTGCCATAAGGTAATCGATGGATTCTGGAATTTGAAACACTCTGCATCTATTTTTCACACCTAGTTTTTTCATAGCAGGAGTAATAGCCAAGCATATGGTCTTCTCACTTCTATCCGGGTCTGCCACCACAAGATTAGTGGTCATAGGATCTAGTCCTCTTTCCACACATTCAACTGATGCAAAAAAAGATTTTAAGTCTATGCAAATATATACTCTTTCCTTTACCATTCAATCCACCCTTCAAACCAAGGCACTAACTAATAAATATTTCTCTGCCTTTAAGCTTAAGCCGACAGGCCCTAGTCCATCAAGCAACCTGTATTTTCGCAACTATAATTACAAACATCACATTTTCCCAATCATTCAAAGCTGTATTACCCCTGTCTTAGTCCTTGAACAATCTGCTGCTTATATACCATAAACTCCTTGGTTAGATTAAAATCAACCGGCTTATTCTTCCCCTCAGAGATAACTATCTCCTTGGTTATGGTTCCTGGCTTTCCTGTTAGTATATATATTCTGTCAGAAAGCATTATAGCCTCATCTATATCATGAGTTATAAATAAGGTTGATAGCTTAATCTCCTTCATAATATTCATATACCAGCCATGAAGCTCTCCCTTAGTCAGCATATCCAATGCAGAAAATGGTTCATCTAGTATTGCAACCTTTCCTGAAAACAAATATGTTCTAAGAAATGCAGCCCTCTGTCTCATTCCGCCTGACAAAGACTTGGGATATTTGTCCTCGTATCCCTTAAGGCCAAACTGTTCAAGATAAGGCAGCGCTTTTTCTCTAGCAGCCTTTTTCTTCATCCCTTTTATAACAAGGGGCAATGCCACATTATCTAAAACCGTCTTATAAGGTAACAGCATGTCCTTTTGAAGCATATAGCTTACCAGACCTGAGCGACCTGTAATATCCTCACCGTCCAAATAAACATTTCCACTATCTGGCGCAGATATACCTGCGATAATATTAAATAATGTTGTCTTACCGCCACCACTAGCACCAAGCAAGGATACAATTTCACCCTCATTTAGCTCTATATCTATATTATCAATTATTTTATTTTGGTCAAATGCTTTTGATACATTTTTTACAATTAATAATGACATAATTATCTGCACCTTCTAGTTTACATAATTCTATCTATACATTTTTATAATTTCTATCAACATATTTTAATATATATTATTATATATTCTACTCCGGCAAATAATCGTTAGAAAAGCCTGTATTCTCAGGTATAGTCTCTTCTACAAGCCCCTCTTCGCTAAGCCAATTATAAAAACCATTCCATCTTGCAGGATCAATGTATCCCCATCTTGACACCTCAGCCTTATACTCACTGGCAAGATATGTTTGGCTGGCTACCACTAAGTCATAATCAAGCTCACTGGCATTGTCACACAGAATCTTTGCAGCATCCTCAGGATTATCTATAGCATATTCATAACCCTTTTTAAGGGCTCTTAAAAATCCTTTAGCATACTCGCCTTCTGTTTCCAAGAATTCATTATTTGCAATCAAAACCGGACTGTAATAATCAAACACAGGATTAATATCCTTAAATGCAAAGTAATCTGTCTCTATTCCCTCAAGCTCCATCTTAACCCCTGCCCAACCATAGAATATCCATATGGAATCTGTGGATTTTGTAGAAAGAGCACTTACCTCATCAGTAACAGTACTTGGAATAAGCTCAACCTTAGTAAAATCTCCTCCATCAGCTGTAACTACATTTTCAAGCATGGCTATCTCTATAGAGCCATTCCATGTAGAGTAGCTATGTCCTTCCATACCACTTGGTCTGTCCATTCCCTCACCGGCTCTTGATATAATTCCTGAGGTGTTATGCTGAATTAGGGCAGCCACAGCAGTTACATCCAGTGCATCATCTCCTATAATAGCAGGAGCCATAGTATCCTGAAATGATATTCCAAACTCAGCCTTACCTGATGCAACCAAAACCTCAGCTCCACCCTCTGGTGGCTGAACTACCTCAACCTCTATTCCTTCCTCTGCAAAATACCCTTTTTCCATAGCAACATAGATTCCGGTGTGATTAGTATTTGGCGTCCAATCGAGTACTAAAGTAATCTTTTTTACCTCATCACTACCACCTTGTGCCTTTTTACCACAGCCTGAAAAGGCCAGGCAATTTAACATCATAACAAGCACTAAAAAAAGCGCTTTAGCTTTTATTCTTCTATTATTTAACATATATATTTTCCTCCGACTAAGAATTATTATCCTTTTCCATGTCCGTCCAAGGCATGGTTTTCTTCTGTAAAACCTCTACCAGCTTCATAAGCAGAAGGCTTACTATTGAAATAAGAAATATTACTGCAAACATCTTATCAAAGGCAAATGCTTTCTTAACTCTTGTCATATATACGCCTAGTCCTTCAAAGCCACCCAGCCATTCTGAGATCACGGCTCCTACCACTGCATAGGATGCTGAAATTTTAAGTCCTGCAAAAAACTGACCTAAAGCTCCCGGTAGCTTAATATGGGTAAATATCTGAATTTTAGTAGCTCCCATTGCCCTAAGCAGCTTTACCTCATCGGCATCTACTGACTTAAAGCCATTAATAAGTCCTACGGCAATAGGGAAAAATGTTGTCATTACAACAAGTATTACCTTAGGAAGCATCTCGTATCCAAACCACAGCACTAAAAGAGGTGCTATAGCAACTGTAGGCACTGTCTGTGTAAGTATAATCACAGGATAAAATGCCTTATACAGCACCTCAAAAGCGTCCATAGCTACCGCTATAATAAATCCTAAAGCCACTCCTAAGGCTAGTCCCACTACAGCCTCAATAAGAGTCACTCTAAGATGTAGCATAAGCTCATCAAACTCCTCTACAAATGCCTTAACAACAGACACAGGTGAGGGAAGCATAAAGCTTTCAACTAACCCAAGAACGCAGACCAACTGCCATATGACAATAAGAAATACAATTGCTGACCATGACCATATTTTACTTGTGATGCTTTGTAACCTTTCTCTCAATTGTAAGTACCTCTCCCTCTGGTCTATAGCTTATCTTCACATAGGCTGAAACCTCAGCTGCACCTGCCCTTATGGCAATGTGCTGACATTCCTTTATTATATCCATGAGCTCATCATAATCTCCCTCTATAGAGGTTTCACATGGACCAACATAATAGCTAAGGCCTGTACTCTTAATATAGTCTATAACCTCATCTACTATTCTTATTAGCTCCTCATCATTTTCACATTTTGGTAACACCTGAATTGCTACACTTGCATTCATTTTCTATGTTGTATGGGGTGACAAGGCCCACACTCTCCTTTCTATATAATTGTAATTAAAATTGAAAGGATAACTTGACGCAGACTTCTTTATATCCCATGCGCGCATTACTATAGATGGACATAAAGAAAGCTCGGCTGAATTAATCCAACCGAGCATAAAATACACTTTATACGTAAATATAAAATAATTCCTACGCCGGCATTATCCGGATCAGGTTCAAGGGTCCGCAGTGACCACACTACATCTCAGCCGGCTGATTTACCAGCTCCCCGTTCAATTGTCATAGTAAATGTACAACAGTCGTTTAAATTTGTCAAACCATTTTCTTTTGATTTTATGAATTAATGATATAAAAATATGTTTTATATCATTAATTTTTGATTTTCCTATTTACAAAAAACAAATAATGTTGTATTTTATCCTTTGTGCATTTAAAAACAAATAATACAAAAAGGAGAAATGATATGAAGAAGAAATTACTATTATTATCAACAATTGCAGCCTTTGCACTTTCACTTTGCGGATGTGATTCAAAGGATGACTCTAAAGATGATACTAAGGAAACAGTTACTACTGAGGCTACTACTGAAGCTACTACTGAAGCTGGCGATATCTCAGAGCAGACAGAAGATGCTGAGAGAGGTTCTGTAGCTAATGGAGTATTTACTAACGATGTATTCAAGATTTCATTCCCAGTATCTGATGATTGGTATATCTGTAGCGATGCTGAGATAGCTCAGCTTATTGGTTTTACTACTGAAAATATAGAGGAAAACACAAGCCTTACTGTTGAGCAGTTTGAGGCAGCTACAGCAGGTACTGTTTACGATTGTGTATTCTATTTTTCAGATATGCAGTCAAACTGTAATATCACATATACTAGCTTAGACAGACTTGGTATGTATTCTACTCTTCCAGTTATGGATTATGCCGAGGTTTCTGCTACTCAGTTAGAGTCAATGGCTTCACCAAAGTATACAGCTGATGAGCCTACTACTGAGACATATGGCGGAGATGAGTATGCATGTCTTAACGTTACAACTGATCAGGGATATAGCCAGAAGATGCTTATGAAGAAGGAAAATGGTTATATGGTTATGATTACATTAACTTATTTCCCTGAGCTTGAGAGCGAGATGCAGAGCTACCTTGATTCATTTACAGAAGTAAACTAATCTTAATAATTCTATATAAAATAAGTGCCAGGATTAATAGTTTCTCATCTAAGATTCCTAATCCTGGCACTTATTTATTATTTTACCAACTCTAATATCTCTGATTTTGATATAATTCCCACAGATTTCTTATACACTTCACCGTTCTTAAAAGCTACTATAGTAGGAATATTCATAATCTTGTACTGTACTGCAAGATCAGGATTTTCCTCCACATTCACCTTGCAAACCTTAATGTCTGTATTTTCCTCAGCAACGTCCTCTACTATTGGTCCAAGCATCTGACATGGTCCACACCATGGTGCCCAAAAATCAACTAATACAGGCACATCGCTTTTTAATACTTCGCTTTCGAAGTTTTCGTTACTTACAAATATAGCTGCCATATCCATTACCTCCATCAATTTAGCATTTCTTATATACAACTGTAATTAGTTTGTATTATGCCTTCCACAAGCCATGAAGATTACAATACTCGTATACAGCTATAACCTCATCACCTTCATTAATAGTAAATGTAGCCTCAGGCTTATCACTTGGTGTAAGAGTTACTCTCTGAATACCACCTGTAGTCTGAATATCAATCCATTGAATATAATGCTCAGGTGTCATAGGATGCTCTACACTGCCAACCTTAACAGTAACAACATTACCATTTACCTCATAAATTGGCACGTGCTTTTCTGCTGCTCCGTCAGTTGTTCCAGCCTTAAGCTCCATCATAGGCTGACCACAGCACATGATAGGAACTGCAGTTGTATTAATCTGCTCCACTAAGTTACCACATACATTACACTTTAAAAATTTCTGTTCCATAATATTCCCCTTTCAACTCTTAGATTGTATAGCATTAATATTTTATCATATTATACCCAAAATTATAATAGCAAATATGATTAATAAGCAATTCTTAACTAAAAAAAGAGTAGTTCATCAAAACTACTCCTTTTAGTTTACATAATTATTTTCCCTTGCTTACAGCGCTGAACACACAGCAAAGTCCTGCATATAAAACTCCTGCCACTGCCCAGATAATCCAAGTCATATCCCATGCCTTTGTAACAAATGACACACCTAGGAAAATTGCAGTTACTAAACACCAGTAAGCTCCTGACCAAGCTTCTGCCTTCTTGTTTCCTCTCTTGGCTTTAACATCATAATCGCCCTGTTGTAATAACATCTGATAGCTGGAATAAATCATACCTGCTCTAACAAAACCATAACATGCTATAGCTATAAGAACAAGCAGTAAATCCACTAATAACACAAGAATAAAACCATCTAGGTTAAGGGCTCCACCTACTATAAGCGGTATAATACCAAATATGCACATAAGTGTACTTCTCACCATAGTATCTCTAAAGGTTTCCTCATATTCCTCCTTCTTCTTCTCTACAATACCCTGAACACCGTACTGGAGAGAAAGCTTTTCCTTTTCCATATACTCATACTTATCAAGCTGCATACCATATCTTATAAAAAAGCTTACTGCAACCGCAATTATAGAAAGCAATATGGCAACACCTATACCACACAAGAAATCCTCTGAGGCAGTATCTTCCATACCTGCAAAGGAACATAGGCCTCCAGCGAGAATAATAAAAATAGGTGACAACACACAAAGAGTTACTCCTAATGCTATCTTCTTTGACACCCTTTCATACAAATCCATAAAGGCGTTAGCCTCTTCTATACTTACACTTTTCACAATTTCCGAATCAATATTATCATCTAATGAAGCACTTGATTCTGAATATGAAATCTCCTCTATCTCATCCTTTAATAAGTAATCTGTACTAACTCCGAACAAATCACTAAGCTTAAGTATCTTATCTAAATCAGGAATAGATGCTCCTGACTCCCATTTAGACACTGACTGTCTGCTTATGCCAAGCTGATGAGCAAGCTCCTCCTGGGACATGCCCTGCTGTTTTCTTAAATTCATAATCTTGTCTGCTAAAATCATAATTTTCATCCTCCATATGCTATTTTACTACCTATGAATTTTTTGTTCAACTTTTTAATCAATTTTTGTCAAATAGTTTTGCCGGCTCTATCTAACTTAGGCTTAGCATAACAAAAATGGCAGTTGACAACTACCAAGTGCGCTTGGAAAATTGTCAACTGCCGGTTGCAAACTAAGATATTTTGTGTTTTTTATCAATCTACCTTTATAATCAGAATATATTTTTCATCAACTGCTTCAGAAATTCCATCTACATTTGGGTCATAATAATCTCGATCATCAAGATGCATATAATACACCTCGTTACCAATCTGTTGCTCTTCAGTAACATATGAATCTATAAGCTTAGTAAGCTGCTCCTTTTCATCACTGTTATCTAAAAATACACTACACATTTCTAAATGAGCATCATGATTATCCTTTCCCTTTTTTTCATAATTATAAAACTGTATATTAGTTACTTTATTCCCCTCAACCAAGTACTGAATATCTAAGCGGATTCCTCCATTTTCGTTCTCTAGGATAAGTTGGTGACCCATTGCAGGCTCATCCTTACATTGATCATAATTCATCAAATAAACAAAGCCATACTCTTCTATGAAATAATCTTTAAGCTCATCTGCAGACATAGGTTCTATGGCATCATACTGAACAATCTCCTTAGCTTCCTTCTTGTCCTGATTACTGATTATTGCTACAGCTGCAGCACCTCCACCAACTACAACTGTTGCCGCAACAGCTATAGCAATTTTTGCCTTTAGTGCAAGACCTGCTGTAGCCTTTACCACAGTTGTTCCAACTGCACCAGCTGTAGCTCCGCTAGCACCAGCTATACCACCTGTTGTAGCTCCTGATGCACCAGCCACGCCCGATGTCTCACCAGCTATACCTCCAGCCACACCACTCATGGCATATCCTGTTCCCGCTACTGCACCATTCGCAAGAAGATTCATTATACTTGGAAATACATTTGGCACCTGCAATCCCACTGCCTCTGCTGCCAATATGCTTGCCAAGAATGGCACTCCCGTAAAGGAATGAAGTCTATAGTCATTTGCTCCCTCATAATAAAGAATTCCCTGTTTTAGCTTTGCTCTAGCCACACTAAGTCTGTATGTCACTGTACCTGGTGGGCACTCCATAATGTCAGCTATCTCATTGATGGATAATCCATTGAAGTAGAAAAGTATTACTGTCTTGTACTGAATCTCTGACAGACAGCTTCTCATAATATCCATTATAATTTTTCTCTTTTCCTTATCTACTATGTAATCCTCAGGAAGGAATATCTCTCCCGGTTCCACAGGCATCTGGACAAAATCCTCTGGATCCATAGGCATAGGAGTATTCTTAAGAAGCTGATTCTTACATCTATTTACAGCTATCTGATTAATCCACGGCACAAACTTATCCTTATCCTGAAGCTGTGATATCTTTTTATATGCAGTTATGTAAACCTCTTGCATAACATC
>JAGALE010000429.1 GCA_017625335.1 Lachnospiraceae bacterium | reverse complement strand
CTTAATTCCATCTAAAACTGCCATATTATACTCCTCATACACTAATCTTTGATTATATATTTAGATACTGTTTCATTATACTTATCAATAAATTCTTTCTTCTTAGCTTCTCCAACAACATTTTCACTTACATCAGATAGAACCTGACTAAGCTTTCTGTGAGCTGTGTATTGATAATCATTATCAAGCATAGCCACATCCATACCATAGTCTGTCCATAGCTTCTTAGTCATCTCTCTTAGCTGTTCATTATCATATATTACCTTAATTGAAGAATTTATGCTATAGCTATATGGAGATTTTGTGTCTAAATACACTCTTATCTCATCACATATCTGCTTACTGTCAGATGAAGTTGCAATAATAATATTGTAATAGCCTTCCTCTGCTATCCACTCATCTAAGTCACTATCATAAGCTGAAAGTATAGATTTATCAAGGGTAAATGTTATCTCCCTGCCTTCCCCCGGATTTAGATAAACCTTTGCAAAATCCTTTAATTCTTTGATTGGTTTAGGCAGTGTTGACCTTTCATCACTAATATAAAGCTGAACAACCTCTGAGCCTACCATACTACCTGTATTAGTAACATTTACAGTTATATCTAGCTTATCAGTTATTGTTATAGCTTTTACATTTGGATTAACGGAAGTATCCTTATTTACACACTTACTTGTTTTGCTTATTTTGCAATCAAAGGTAGTGTAGGAAAGTCCATATCCAAAATGATACTTTGGCTCAACCTTCTTCTTGTCGTAATATCTATATCCCACATAGATACCTTCGCCATAATTTACATTCCAGCCTTCCCCAGGGAAGTTAAGATAGGTTGGTGTATCCTCGTATCTATTAGGGAATGTAATAGGCAGCTTACCTGAAGGATTAACATTACCGGCAATAATATCTGCCATAGCCTTAGCTCCACCCATACCAGGTAAAAACATACACCATATGGCATCTATAGTATCATCATCAAAGCTCATATCAACAGGGCCACAGGTATTAAGTATAATGGATTTGTTATATGGGCAATTATTAATTAGTTCCAAGTCCTCCTTAGAAAGACTTAAGTCCTTTCTGTCATTACCCTCCATACCGCCCAAGGTACATACAATAATTATTGCTATCTCTTCCTTGTAGCCCGCTCTGTAGCCACCTGTGATATCATTTACAAGATTATCTATAGTTTCTACGCAGTCAGCCTCATAAACATTAGCTTCTCCATAGATAGCTTTAAGTTCTCCTAGGAAATCACCAATTCTGTTAGTATTAATGCCCGCACTTCCTGCGCCGCACTCCATAAGTCTTTTTGCTCCGCTGCCTGCTAGAATTATACTTTTACCCTTAGGAAGAGGATATGTTCCATTATTCTTAAGCATTACTATACCTTCTGCTGCTGCATCATAGGCCGCTTCATCAGTAAATGCTTTTATCTGTTCTAATGGATTATCTAATGTCTTATTTCTCTGGCTGTCCTGATTAGTATTAGCATTATCATACAAAGGATTACAAGAAATGTAATTAAGAATATCATCCTTGTAGTTCTCACAAAGCCAATCTATAACATTTAAAATGTTCTCCACAGCCGTATCTAATGCTTCCTCAGGAATTGTTCCATCCTTTACTGCATTATATACACTTTCCCACTCATGAGGTCCCGGCATAACTAAGTCATTGCCACTAGCAAGTGCCTTTACAGGATTTGCAACTGCACCCCAATCAGACACAACAAAGCCATTAAAGTTCCATTCCTTTCTTAGCTTGTCACCAAGCAACCAGGTACTCTCTGTACATGGCACACCATTAATCTTATTATAGGCGCTCATTACTGTTTTAACATTACCATCAGTTACACAGGCCTTAAAGCCAGGAAGGTAAATCTCCTCCAAGGTTCTAGGAGATATAGTCTCATTAATACCAACTCTATTGGTCTCCTGATTATTTGCAGCAAAATGCTTAACATTAGCTATAACTCCATACTCCTGCACACCCTTAACTAGCTCAGGGGCAAGCTTGCTTACAAGACATGGATCCTCTGAATACCCCTCGAAAAGTCGGCCATTTAACGGATCTCTATGAATATTTACATTTGGTGTACCAAGAAGCATATGGACGCCAAATATACAGGCCTCTATACCAAGAGCCTGACCTACCTTCTTCACTGTATCTTTATTCCATGTAGAGCCAAGCAATATGCCTGGTGGAAAGCATCCTGGGGCATAATCTGTTGTTCCTATGGTATCCATCATACGCCCTTCAAGCTTATCAGCTATCCAATCATGTAGTTCTTTATTCTTAGCCTCTAGTCTATCTGGCTCATAGTAGCTATCTATAACATTAACCAATGCAGAGCCACCGATCATATTCTCATCACTATAATTAAACACCTGTGTCATATCTCCGAAAAGCTGCTCGAAGTTCATACCGGTTCCACCGTCTAAAAGCTGCATTCTAGGTATATCTAATCTTTCAATGGCAGCAGAGCCAAAGAAGGTAGCTCCGTTAACAAGTTTTGCCTTTTCCTCTAGTGTCATTGCATTTTTTATATCTTGTATATTTCCCAATCTATTCATATAACCACCCTATATAGTAAGCTTAAACCTTTGCTATACCTTTCCTTCCAGACTATTATCTATTTTATCATTTGTAACACAAAAAATTAATGCGAACCCTGCTTTAAAGTCCGCATTAATTTTATCATATTTTACTATATTTATGAAGAGTGAATATCCATACTACACTCATAAGACATATTATAAATTGATACTTAAGTCTAAGCATAGTTTTGTCCAAATTATGTTGAAACTCCATTATTCCCTCTCTGTCACACAGAGAGTAGCCCCTGCCTTCCAGCTCTTTAATTAACATCAGCTCCATATCCTGTTTTGATACATAAGCACGAAGCTTTGCAGCTTTAGCTTTTAAGGTAGCATTGTTTTCTACGGAAAAGATAATTGGCCTGTCATTATCTAATTCTTCAACCAATATTACTTTTGCCGATGTGTACTTATCATCTTCACCCTTATAATCTAGCAAGATTTCCCCTGACTCATATACTATTGAATCATAGTAACTATCAATCTGCAAATCCTTTAGCATCTGTTTATATGCCAACTTATTTGCATATAGCATCAACATACTTTTATTATTCTCAATACCATACACATATGAAGCATATTCCTTAGATACTGATATATAGCTTACATCTGTCTCCTTCATTTTATATCTTAGCCTCACTGATGAATCTGCCTGAAGACTTATCATATCTACCTGTTCAAGCTGGGATAACTCATTTAGTTTTATATTTGATGACAGATTACCATACAGCTCATACTCAGTAGGACTATTCACATAGTTATATACAGTAACTACATCCTTAATAATAGATATCAGTAAAACCAATGCTATTATCCCCAATACAAACATTATCTTCACTCTGTCACTTTGCTTTCTAAGCCTCAAGAAGTCCTTTAGTATCCCCATACTACTCCTCCTTCTCCAGCCTTTTCTTCTTAACATATGACAATATTCCTGCTATAGCAAATGCCATAAGAACCAATACTATGACTCCCATAATTATCCACCACTGAACAGGCTTGTCTTCTTCCTCAGGGTCTGGCAGATTAACAAATGGAGATGTTATTGTGGTTGAAAGCTCCTGAACTACAGTATATTCCTGACCATTTTCATCCTCGTAAACAAATGTTATTATTCCCTCCGTGTCGCCATATGATGAACTCCCTTTAAGACTGGTGGCAGAAACTGTTGTTGAACCACTCTTCATGCTTCCAGGCTCAACATCACCTATAAATATGGTACCTTCAGGAATAAGTCCATCTATCTCTAAGTTTCCCCTAACATTATATATCTTTCCCTTGCCAAGATTCATAGCATTGCAGGAAAGCTCCATTACATCTGCAACCTCCATAGATTCAGGTAGAATCACCGGATCAAACTCTACTTTATTAGGCTGACTGACATTTAACTTTGCAGACCCTGAAGAGGCATAGGTTCCTCCCTTATAATCTGCATAATCCATATTAAGAGATATACTATACTGTCCAGCCGGTGCCACAGCACTTACCTTATACTTAAATGAAACTAAATACTTTTCTCCAGCTCCAATGCTATCTATGTACAAAGTATCTGTATCACTAAGCAAGGTCAAATACTCACTGTCTGATACGGCTGTTACAGTCATATTCTTCACCCCATTAGAATCACTGGTGTTAATAAGTGTTATATTAGCTGTAACCTCATCACCAGCTACTAAAGGCTCCTTTGAATATTCATATGACTGCACCAGTACCTTAGGAGCAAAGGTTGGACCTTCTTCAACTATAGATTCAGGCTCTACATTAGGATTTTTTCCATCAGTGATGGTCACATATGTTGTTATTGACTCAGATATGTTATTTCCATTTGTATCCTCTGCCTTAATATTAAGAATAACGGGATAGCTTCCATTTATTCTCTCGGCTTTAAGGTCTAATGTATAAGCTATAAGATAGCTATTAACAGTAGTTGCACCACCATTAACCTTATTTTCAAGAAGGGTTACATCCTTCTCATAGTTCTTTATAACAAAGGGTGCTGCACTTGTATCGCCCAGAGAAAGACTAGTCTTAAGGGTATTATTCTTTACATCACCGTCACATAGTATAGGAACAACCAATATAGCCTTGCCACTTGATATGGTAGGAACATATCCCTCTTGATAGGTTTTATCCATACCATCATATTTGTTCTTGTTGTCAATACTTAAAGTCACTATTTTTTTACTGTCCTGATTATCTAAGGTCTGTGAATTATCGGTTGCATCTGTACTACTGGCAGTAGGTAATAGATTATTCCCCATAGCTAATACACTTCCACTGCTAAGCCATGCTACCATAAAGCAAAGACATATACTCAGCAACACCTTATACTTTATCAATCTATATTTTTTCATTCCCATACATCCTCCATATCGTGAACAATATCGCACAATTCTTCTATATCTCTAGCATTATGACTTGCAAGTAAAATGGCCTTGCCCTGAGCCTTTAATTCTTTTAAAAGCTGTCTCATTTCCTCTACACCATGCTTATCTAAACCGTTAAATGGCTCATCGAGAATAAGCACATTAGGATTTTCCATAATAGCCTGTGCTATACCAAGCCTTTGTCTCATACCTAGAGAGTACTTGCCTACAGGCTTCTTCATATCAGGGTCAAGTCCAACCTTCTTAATGTTTTCTCTTATTTCATCTCTGCCAATTAGTCCCTTTAAACCGGCAAGAATCTTAAGATTTGAAAATCCTGTCTCGTGAGGTATAAATCCAGGTGTCTCAATAATAACCCCTATACTTTCAGGAAAATCCACATCCTTACCTATTCTTTTGCCATCCACATATATTTTCCCCTTGTCAGGTCTCATAAATCCGCAGATGCACTTCATAAGAACTGTCTTGCCGCTTCCATTGTTTCCTACAATTCCGTATATCTGGCCTGGCTTAATGACAAGACTTACATCCTTAAGTACCTTCTCCTTACCAAAGGATTTAAAAACATGTTCTACTAATATTCCTTTTTCTTCCAAGTCTTATCACCTCCGAATTGTTCCAGTGAATTTAAAATTATAGGTTCTCATCCTAAGCATAGATAAGCTAAAAAACAACACACTTCCTAAAAGGAAAAACACATAAGACACCCACAGCTTGGGCAAATTATCGTATCCAAAATTATGCATATAATATGTAGCATGATTAAGGGGAGACATCCATCCAAAGGCAATATTTGCTATCTTATATTGCTCTGAAGTAAGCTTAAACCACTCAGAAATAAGCTGTGGATTAAGCACAAAGCCGATTCCACTAAATATAATCCCACCTATCATTCCCCCATTATCCTTCATAAGATTAAGGAATAATATAATGCTGGATAACAAGATAGAATATCCAAGCATAAGTCCAAATATATGTAACATACATCCATAAGGAAAGGATAACTCTAAAACCTTTAGAAATGCAGGTATGGCAATCTCCCTGCCAATATCAGAATATCCTAATATAGCAGCTGTTTTACTCCAGATGTTAGCAGGATAAGCCTTAGTCATACACAGCACACAGGTAGAAACCAGTATAAATGCCACAAAAACAAGAGTAGCAAGTATAACATAAAGTATCTGCCCCAACATCCATACCTTTCTATCTATCCTGATTAAGAAAAAAGGCACATCATTTCCCAGATTTGGCATATCGGAAAATAAAAGTAATAAAAGTAGAGATATTATAAGCACTGAATTAGCATCTCCAAAGGTCCATATAAATGGCTCAAACATTTGCATAGTAGTATCATGTCTGTCAGCAAAGCTTAACACCTTATCTGACAGAAGAAAACACACTACAAATGCCATAAGAAATGCAAGTATTATCTGAGGATTCTTATGCCAGCGTCTAAAGCTTACCAAGGCTGTCCTAATTATTTGATTAAGCTTATACACCTTCGATACACCTCCTAAGCACCCTGTAATACACCCCATACATAATAAGCATAAGGCCGAGTAGCATAATCAAAACACCATGCTCCCCAAATACCCATGTATGCACAGGTTTAATCCACTCATCAGGACTTATACAATACAATGATGTAAAATACCTCTCGTAAAGAATTACCAGTAGATAATAAATTACGAAGCCTCCGCCATAGGCCACATATCTACTACCTGTAACTGCTGACATAGTCGCTGAAACAACAGCCCAGAAGCATCCACAGGCAAACACAGGAACAAAGGAAGCAGGAATCTCCTCTCCCTTTATCCACTGTGCAATAGCAAGGCTTAATGTTAGCAGTGTTCCCCCACTTAAACCAGTCACTATAAATTTCCCTGTTATGTATGCTTTAACTCCTGTTCTATATAGATATAGCTTTATAAAACCACTGTGGTAATCATTTAGCCATGCCGTAGCATATGGAAATGCAACCACAACGGGCATACATAACAGATAAAAATCTGATGCAAAGCCTGACTTATCTAATATTAGAATTTCAATTATGAGTCCCAAAACAAACCCCTTTGAAATAAAGGCTCGTTTTAAGTCCATCTCAAATGTATTCATAAATTAATATCCTAATTCCTCATCTATAACTGTTCCGTCTATGGCGTTAATTTTAATAATACTACCATTCTTGATGCTGTATGGATGCTCACTATCTTCACCATAGGTTCTTGAACCAATAAAATCCCACACAGGCACCAAAAGACCAGTTTCAAAATTATCCGCCTCACTAATTCTGTAATATCTCAATTCAATTTTATCTATTTTGATATTACATATATCATTAGTGTCACTGGCGTTACTTATAACAATCATTTCCTCAAAGGTATTTTGAATATCCTCAAAGCTCTTCATCTGAGTTTTATCAACTACAGTTTCTACTATTTTCATAGGATAATTGTAGTCAAAGCCTACTATTCCGTCATCATTTACATATATTAGAATTTCTTCATTGCCCCAAGAGTTTTTCCTATATACGTTTCCATCCCAGCCCTCGGTGTGCTTCGTATCAGTTCCATTATCTACAAGGGTATTGTCCATTGTTCTAACATATTTAAATACATATAATTCCCTACAATAATGAGGCGAATAGTGTTCCCCGGTTTCATCAGCCCACAAAAACTCTTTTCCAATTAGCTCACAATAAATATCTCCTTCAACACAAGAAAAATCACTTACCCCCATGTCCTGCAACAACTTATCCGCCTGTTCTTTTCCTTTCTCTTTAGATATAGTAACAGACTGATATCCATAATCATCTAAGTCATCTTCAGTCACTTTGGCATTTTCAGGTATATCACTTCCCTTAAGCCACATATTATCTCTCATACCTGAATGAGTTCCAACTAAAACAAGAGATATTCCGGATGAATAACCATATGTGCTTGTCCTATATCTTATAGTGTTTCCATATTCACTATTCTGAGCATATAACTCAATATAATTTCCATCTTTACCATCACCTATTGCGCTATATACCTGAATATCTGATTCTAAATTCGTATAATAATTCTGGTAAATGGTATTAGGATACTCTACACTCTTATCCGAAGCATTCTTAATTAAGTAATCCGATTCATACCCTTGAAATATGTGCTCTTCAGGTGCACTATCATAAGAAGCCTGAGCATTTTCTAAATCAACCTTGTAGTCAGCTAATATCTGTTCTCGTTCTTGTCTTATTACATCATCTAAATCATCTTCTTTAAGTTCATTTTCTAACCTTTGAATATCGTACTTATATAGTTTTATATCATTTTCAAGCTCTGTCTTAGTCTTTTGACCTAATAATACTTTGTCATACAAGATAACATCAGGTATCAATGTCATCCTTACATTATCCAGCATATCCTTAAATTTATATCCCGGCGTAAATACAATTTTCACCCGACGAACGGTATCGGCATCTACATCTTTTTCCTCTTTCTGGCTTTTGCAACTCATGCCCGGACG
>JAGALE010000428.1 GCA_017625335.1 Lachnospiraceae bacterium | reverse complement strand
CTCAGGATTATGAGTACACAGGAACCTTCGAGGAAAATATCAAGAAGGCCATTACTAATCAGGGTGTTAACGGTGGCTACATACAAAAGGCAGACTTTACAGGACCTAAGGATCAGCTGCTTAGAACTGCTAAGTCTTATAAGAATTGGGCTATTGCGCTCCTGATATTTGTAAACCTTATCTCATATTTCACTAGACTTGATTTTGCATTCGGCAGCTACACCGTACTTGGTGCTACCTGTTTAATATGTTCAATCTACCTTTACGCTACTGCCAAGAATTATGTTCTTCTCACTCAGGTGGGAGAAACAGAATATGCTAAGTGGAGAGGACTTTACAACTATCTTAAGAGTGACCATATTATGTCTGATTCAAATGTGTCAAATATGCCTTTGTGGGAGAGATTCTTCATCTACGCAACAGCATTTGGAATTCCGACTAAGGTTACCAAGGCTTTAGGAGTTAAGTTCCCTGAGAATGCAGGTGCTATGGATGCAGGCATGGGATATTACAGTGATTACGGAATGTTCAACAATACATATATTAGAACGGGAAGAGTTCACAGAACAAGCCGCAGTATAGGACGCGCGGTTAGAAGTGGTTCAAGAATTCACAGAGCTACAGCGACCAGCAGAGGCTATACCGGTGGTGGACGTAGCTTCGGAAGCTACGGAGGAGGAGGTAGTTAGGCTTCCTAGTGTGAAACGGACGCCCACGGCGCCACTAGGAGGGGGTTACGGCAACTGTAAGAGGTTACCTTCACCCCCTCCTAGCTGGCTTGTGGGCTGTGTATGATTAAACGCAAAAGCTCCAGGGAGAGCTAATCTCCTTGGAGCTTTGTTATTTGTTCATAGTTATGGAGTTATTCTGTATATTTTGAAAACCTAATATTTTATGGTTGGATTTAACTTCTAAATACATCCTTTATCTGTAGGTTTTCAAAGTTCACGCCTAGTTCTCTTGCCACCTCTTCCTTAGTAAAGGTTTTGTAGAGGGTTTTGGAGATGTACTTTTCTGCAGTTTTTATTATGGCCTTATAATCAGGTATTTCCTCTGGGAAGTATATTCCTCCCTTTTCCTTATTCTTAAGCATCCAGCATACTGCTGATAGTGCTGACATAGCCACAGGTGTTATGGTTGGTGTCTGCCACTGATGGCTAGTCTTTCCCTTGCTAAGGTATGGCAGTTCTATGCGGTTGCCTACCCACACAGGCTGAAAGCTTTCTCCCATAAGGAATACTCCCACATACTCCGTGCCGGACTTAATCTTGTCCTCATATAGCATCTCAACCTTTTCAGGATAGATGTATCCTCTGACTATTGAAGTTCCATTTTCATTTTCTGAGTCCATTGGCTTAGTCTGGTCAGGATTAGGATAATCATTAACCTTTGATTTCCTAAGAAACTCTCCTGCGTAGTCGCATGGCTTATATATGAATGCAACGGTTGGACGGTATTTAACTCTTCCATCCTCCAACACCTCTAAGCTTCGTGCTATGGATATGGTTTCCTCGTGTGGAACCAAATGTCCCTCAAATACTCCCTCAGGGTATAAGGTAACGCAGCGCTTATCCACTGCCAGCTTAGCAAATTCCATGTATCCTTTTTCCCTGTTATACATGGTGCAGTCTGCTTCATAGTCCACATCCTCAGAGGTTCCCACATCCATGGTTGCCTCACTTAGCATCTCAAACCAGAAGGAATCTGTGCACCAGGTATTAATCAAAAGCTTATCATCAAAATCACCCTTTACCTGCTGCAAATCTATGTCGCTTACATGTATCTGTCTAAGTCCAAGCCTTAAGGCTATCTCATTAAAGTGACCTTCCTTAAGAAGCTTCTTTAACTCCTTATCCCTCTTAAACTGTGTTGTAACTATATACTCCAAAGCTTCCCTTACAAAATGCGACACTAACCCAGGGTTGTTGCCATGATGAAGAACTATAGGGTATTTGTTCTTATCCGGATCAGTGGCCAATCTATCCTTCAAGTCCCATTTCTTATCATGCTCCTCAAATATGGAATACCAGTTGTCAGACCAGTCCGCCTCTCCTGTATTGATGTACATGATGTTGTTCTCGGCACACCACTCACATATATCTCTGGTTCCCACTGTGTCCGCAAAGTCTATAAGCAAATCTCCCTCCCTAAGATAGGTACCGAAGATTTCCCTAAAGTTTTCTCTAGTTATCTCTGCAGTGATAAAGTTTGCCACTATACCTCCTAAGTTTACATAGGCGATTAGCTCTATCTCCTCTCTGGTTATGACATAGTAGTTATTCTCATTAAATTGTATCTCTAGGGGAAGCTTCTCATAGAAGCTTTTACCCACTGCGCCAAATCCAAATTGGACTATGCGGCCTTCGAATTTTATCAATTTATTATCCTCTTATTTTTGTTAATCCCAGCTTGGCATTTTCCATACAAGCTGCATTCTAGGCTTTTCATATCCGTCAGTGTGGAATATTTTTAATCCCTTCTTCTGATGTGCAACCAATATCTTCTTAACATCCCTAGAGATTTTTCTCCCACCTATAACAAGTATATTCTCTATGCCACTGTCCAAAAGGTAATCTGGTGAGGGCAAATCCTGTGGGTACACATCCCAGCTATTGTCATATACAGAGTCCTCTAGTTTGTATCTATTAAGTCTGTTTCTATCTAGCAAAAATGCAGGTCTTGCATCATCAGCCAGGCTTATTTTTTGAAGCTCCTTGGCCATAAGCTCTAAGGCCATTCCCACTGATTGGTTATCCACTGTGGCCCTTGCCCCCTGCTGCTCTAAGGTACCATTATAAACCGGAATAGGTCGAAAGCCATAGCCTGCCATAGCCACACCGTAGCCAACGCTTTGGTCCCCTGACATATCTACTATTATGGCGGTATGCTCTAGGTACTCCTTCTCCCAACCATTGATTCCTAATATGGTATTAAGTTCATCATTCTCTGTTTGATTCAAGAACTGGATAGATGGCAGTGCTTGGTTTATTATCCCATATGCTTTTTGATATTGACCTATCCCTACGAAAGGTACCGGCCTTACCCAATCCACCCACTTCTTTCCGGTAGGTGCCCAAATTTTATATACTTCCTTAGCGGTCATATGAGCCACCTCCCTCTATCAGCACCGGTATATCCGCCGCATTTGAATCTATACGAGGTGTACTACTTACTCTGGCATAATAGCCGCCATGTGCTCCATCTATGGCGTAGGAGCCCAGGCACACATGGTACTCTTCGCCACCTTCTCCCTTAAGAGGTATACTTGCGAATTTTTTCTGTGCCACATATCTTCCTGGGTGTCTTCCCACATCCTTCATTATCTTCTCGTATTCCTTGATATCTAAGGCCTCTCTAATTGAGATTCCATCTCCCACTCTGCCGTAGGCCGGCTTATATATATATCCTTCCCGCCCTGCTGCTGATTTTACATCTATGGTTTCCGGTAGCAGGCTTCTCCAGGTAGACATGCTAATGCCGTTAGCTTCTAATACATCCCATATAAATGGGAATCTTTTGGTCTGGGCGTATATTGCCACCGGATGATTGCAGGAGGTTGTCTCTGTATCAAAGTATCCCTGCCATCTCTTAGGCTTTATATCCTTAAACCATTCCAAAGGTGTAAATCTAAAGATTGCATCTAATTCACCTTTGTTGCCATCCAACACACAGTATGCCTTTTTATCCTTGAAATTCACATGCTCCACAGCGCCATATATTACCTGATAGCCCTCTGCTTTTAGCCTGTCTCCCATAAACTGCATAACCTGTCTGTCATCACTGTAGCAGGTACAGTGTACAAGCATTATTCTTCCACCGGCTTTAACCTTTTTCTTAACCGCTTCCAGCATCACATCACCAAAGCTTACTATATGATAAGCTTCCTTCTCCATAATCTGGCTGATATGAGCCCTGTTAATACTTTCTATAGCCGCAAGGGGCATAAGGCTTGCCTCTGCAAAGCCTCCCGGCACATCACTATTTACCTCACTTATGGCCCATCCTCCCTCTACATCTAACACAGGGTGAAAGTCATAACGAGTAAGTCTTATGTGCATGTCCGGATTATAATTGCTCATATGTCCTATATCACCACGCAGCTGTCTGGTCAGCTTTAGTGGACCTACCAACTCCTGATGATTATTCAGAAACTGCTCTGCTGCCCTTGTCTCCCTATCCAAGCTTTCAGTAAGACTTGAAATTTGCCTATGCTCCTCCTCAGTTATTACCAATGCGTATTTAGCCACTGTGTTATTATCTAAAAACTGAGGATCCCATTTGTAGCAATCAAACATAAGATTAAGTCGATATTCTTCATATTCACTTGTGGGAATGGGTACTAATCTCATGCTCTTCTCCAATCATAAACTAAAAACAGGTATCTAATCCAAGCTCCGTCTTAATTAATCTTTTAGCTTCATTAAAACGGTTTAGATAATCACCACCTATGCAGTGGAAGTTTATCCCATTATTTGCTAATAATTCCTTAATCTGATTACTGTATTTTTCTCTTTCTGCCTCTATCCTTTCATTTCTAGTACCGTCCTGAATGAAGTCCACATCCGGCTCTAGAAAAATAACTAAATCCCATTTGCTAATACTATTTATGGCATCTGCCAGCTTTACACAGCTATCTAGCTTGGACTTTTGATTCTCTAACAGGAAATGGCTATAAAAAAGTGTAGTTGTGGCATCTGTATCTACGAATAGGATGCGGTTACTTTCCTTGGCGGCATCCATTATCTCCACCTTCTGGCGCAGGAAATTCTCATACAAATCCTCTGCAATCATAAGCTCCTCACCGCCTGCATATTCACAGGTATCCCGTCCCACCTCTCGCACATAATTTGTGTTATAGGCAAGGGCAAGATTTTGAACTATTGTGGATTTTCCTGTGCTTTCTCCACCCACAACTAATACCTTTCTGGCATAATAATCCTTGCAACAAGCAGGAATATAATCCCAATGCTTTAGTGCCCATCCGCGAATATCTGTGGAGCTTATAGGTACCTCTGCCCTGTCAAAATAGCAAACCACACTTTCCGGACAGTAGAGTGACTCAAAACGGTTAGTTCCCTCATAATCTGAGCCACAAAATACTATATCAATTCTTTTACCTATAGCTGCTTTTATATCCTTAGCTCCCTGCTCCCAGTAAAAGTCTGTGTTGTACTCTTCCTTAGAAACAGCCTTGTCCTCCACCATTATTATCTTGATATTTGGAAGGTGCTTTGTACTATTTAAAATCCATCTATATCTTAGCTCCTTAGATGTGGATTCTCTTCCCTCACACCAGCTTATTACCACATATAATTCCTCACACATGGCTGCTCCACGAATAATATCATGTATATGTCCCAGGTGTAATGGGTCAAATGAACCCCCATACATTCCAACCTTATATCTCATTGCCATCACCTCATATTAGCATCATCAAAGCTATGTTCTTTAATTTACGCAGCCTGCTTGTTTTTCCTTATTTCCTTCTCCCATCTAATAAGCATTATTATTGCATTACCCAGATAGATAACCCACATAAGAAGGGTTGCCATATTATCATTTCCCACTCTAAAGTTACACCACCACATATATACACTGAACACATCCACCACAAACCATATCCACCACTGCTCTGCAAACATTCCAATAGATACAATCATGGCAACTACAGATGACACGGTTGTAAAGCTATCCACAAATGGCATGGCATCGCCCAAATGTCTAAGCAAAATTCCATAGGCAACGGTAAGAGCTATCATAGCGAAAAGGCATATGATTCTTCCTCTGTTTTTCATATGGCGCTTCTTAACCTCGTTGGTTTCCTTGTTCATATTCTTCTTCCATACAGCAAAGCCTACAAACTGCATGGGTATGTAATATATTGCGTTAAGCATTGTTTCCCCGTACAGCTTTGCCTTATAGGAAATGATGGCATAAAGTACACAATTCACCAAGCCAAATATGTATGCAGAAAGCTTTCCCTTCCCCGTACACACCACGCAGGCAACTCCCGTAGTGGCAGAGATTATTCCCATTAAGGTATCTCCCCAATATATGGAAAGACCTGCTATCACTGCACAGGCAATGAGAAGCCAAAATACCTCTATCTTTTTCCAACCTGAGAGTTCATTTTTGATAAATGTTTTCATGTACTTTATCCTCCCTTTAACCAATAGCACTATAATACACCAAAATCAAAAACTCTACAATGCATCCTTTTTTTGATAATTTATAAAGATTTATGCAAACCTCCTCTTACCTGCACTTTATTTCATTGCTAAAGAATATTATAAGTGCTAAAATATTAGTATGATTTTCTATATTTTTACACAGGATGGAGGTTTGATAGATGGATAACAATAACAGCGAAAAATTCTTTATCTCCTATGATAAAATCGTAAAGATATTTTTTAGCGTTACGGTTATAGTATTACTTGTTTTCGGTATCTTGGGACAGCTTTTTTCTCCCGACGAAAGAGATGTGCTTAACACTAATTGTCAGGAATATAATCCTGCCTGGACTAGGGTTTATGAGGATGGTAGTACTGAAGCAGTAACAGCACCAACTATAGTAAAGGCTGAATATGGAGAGGTAGTTACTTTGAAAGCCACCTTGCCAGATAACATAAAAGCCGGCACAAACATATGCTTTAGACCAGTATGGCAGGATGTAGAAATCTACATAGATGGCGAGTTACGAGTACGTTATAACACCGAAAATACTCGACCTTTTGGTAAAAACTCCTCCATGAAGTATGTATTTGTGGAGCTTGACGAGACAGATTCCGGCAAGGAGTTCACCTATTCATTTTCTAGTAGCTCTAAGTATGCCGGAGACATTCGTACAGGCTTTATAGGCGACAGACTAAGCATATGGATTCATCTTCTGCAGGAGAATGGTATTCACACTCTTATATCCTTATTCCTGCTTTTGATGAGTATGTTCTGTATTATCGTTTGCTTTATTCTAAAGCACGTATATAAGAAGGAATTGCCGCTTAACTACTTGGCGTGGACACTTTTCTTCTGTGCATTCTGGATGATATCAGAGATATCCTTTAGACAGATAATATTTAAGAATATCTCCATACTTTCATACTTTACATATTGGTGTTTGATGATAATACCTATACCACTTATTACATTTATTAATGATTTGCAAAAGGGGCGTTACAAGAAGGTATTTCTTCTTCCACTTGCATATTCTATGGTAATTATCATAGTTGGTACCCTACTTCAGGTATTTAATGTAGTGGAGTTTGTTACACAGCTTAAGTTTATACATGGTGGTCTTCTTGTTTCCATAGTGTGCATCATAGCCACTATTACCATAGATACATTTTCTCACAGGCTTTCCGACTATCTCTTTGTTGGTATCGGTATCTACGGTATGATCGTGACGGCTATATTGGAAATGATTCTGTACTATGTAGGTACAGACCTTTCTCTTGGAACAACCCTTTCAATAGGTCTTTTGTTCCTGCTGGTTATGGCTATTATTAAAACCGGTCAGGATCTACTGGATTCTGAGAAGAAAAAGCAGCAGGCCATTACTGCAAGAGAAGCACAGGCAAAGTTTTTAGCTAACATGTCCCACGAGATTCGTACACCTATTAATACCATAATCGGTATGAACGAGATGATTCTTCGTGAGAATAAGGATGATGATATTGAGGATTACTCTAAGAACATTCAAAGTGCAAGTAACATGCTATTAGGACTTATTAATGACATCCTGGACTTCTCCAAGATTGAGTCCGGACAGCTAGAGCTTGTGGAGGATAATTACCATCTTCCTACTCTGATTCATGACGAGATAATATTCCTTGAGAATAAGAGTGCAGAAAAGCCTATTACAACTCATATAGAGATAGATCCTAATCTCCCAACCACATTATATGGTGATGAGCTTAGAATAAAGCAGATATTAACCAATCTTCTGTCTAATGCAACCAAGTACACAGAAGCAGGGCACATTACTCTTAGGGCGTTCTATAACCGATTGGAAAATGATTCTGTGAACCTATGCTTCTCTGTAGCAGATTCAGGCATGGGAATTAAAAAAGAGGATTTATCCCAGCTCTTTAACAGCTTTAAGCGATTAGAGCTTAATAAAAACCGTACTATACAGGGTTCAGGCTTGGGACTTAACATAACCAAGCAGCTCATAGATTTGATGGGTGGAGAAATCAAGATTGATAGTGAATATGGTAAAGGCTCAACATTTACAGTTATCATCCCTCAAAAGGTGATAGATAAACAGCCGATAGAAAACCTTGATTTTGCCATAAGAAAGGTTACTAATAATACTTCACCTAAGACAAGCACCTACACTGCTCCTGATGCAAAGGTTCTTGTGGTGGATGACAACTCTATGAACCTTACCCTTATGGAGGCGCTTCTTAAGAGAACTAAAATCTCTGTGGACCTTGCTGCCAGCGGAAAGGGCTGTCTAGAGTTAACAAAAAGCAATACCTACGATATTATATTTATGGATCACATGATGCCAGAGCTAGACGGTATCGAAACACTTAAGCTTCTTAGAGAGGATGACACTAATCCTAACAAGGATGCCATAGTGATAGCATTAACTGCAAATGCTGTGGCAGGCTGCAAGGAGATGTACCTTGAAAACGGCTTTAACGATTATCTGTCCAAGCCTGTTATCTCTCGCATACTAGATGAAATGATAATGCGCTATCTACCGGAGGAGCTTGTTGATATAGATGAAACCGCTGTAGAGGTTTCATCTCAACCGGAAATTATAGAACAAAAAGAAGGAGAAAAGAATATGGAACACGAATTATCATTAGAGCACTTCCTTGTTATTGACAAGTCAATTGGAATGGGATTTTGTATGGACGACGAGGACTTCTATAAGGAAATCCTTTCAACCTTTGTATCTCAGGCAACTAATTTTGTAGCACAGCTTGAGCAGTACTTTAACGCTTCTGATTGGGGCAATTATGCAATTATTGCTCACAGCCTTAAGAGCAACACTAGAACCATCGGTGCAGAAAACTTTGCAGAGCTTAGTCTTAAACACGAGCTTGCAGGAAAAGCAGGAGACGGAGCATTCATCACCGAGGATTATCAGCACTATGTAACTGTCCTTAAGGCCTTAATGGAGAAGGTGCAGGGAATGCTGTAAATGAAAAGAAAGGACGGGGATTAAATCCTCGTCCTTTGCTACTTTTTAGTTATCACTACTCATAGCTTCTATCTCAGCCATTTTTTCACTTACTACATCTTCCCACTCATTTGCATACCAATCTGCAAAATCTTCGAATACATCCTCCGATGTCTGGGACTTAATAATCTCCACAAGAAGGTCACTCTTCTGTGCTATTTCCTCCTGAGCATTCTCAGGATTCCAGGAACCTACAAAGCCTCTCTTATGTGCTTCATCCATAATCTTATAATAGATATCCTCACCATAGGTTTCGCTTAGGTAAAAAATAAATCTAAAGCCGTACTGATAATTGGTGTCCTTATCATCATATACCATTGAAAATGCATCCTCTCCACCTTCTATTAATGGCTTTGCAACATCCTCTACCGGCCAAAAGAACTGTGCAGCACACCATGCAGGTATACCATGCTCCATCTGACAGATGTATGTTGTATATGTAGCATAGCCCTCATCCATGACGCTTTCTAAATCCTTACCATTTCTAAACTGAAGTACATGTGAAAGCTCGTGATATATCACCTGATAATCATCCCCGAAAAATCCTATTTCTATAACCGCATTATGGTCAGACGCCCAGGCTATTCCATCATTTTGGTTAACTACTATTACATTAACCTTTTCAGCATCCTTGTTAATCTCAGCAAATATACCTTCCTCAAAAAATAAATCTCTACACTCCATAGGATCATCTATTGGGTAGTTATTATCAAAATCAAGACCTGTTGTCTCACACAAATCAGCCATTACCTTCTCGGTATTCTGTAGCATATCTCCATTGACTGTAACTCCCTCTGGAAGGTAAAGTATTACCTCATCTCCTTCTACATAACAAGGCTCCTCAATCTCATATGTATCCTTAGCATTACCGCTAAGCTCCAATTTTTTAGCCTTTGGTTCTTCCGGCACTACAGGCTGCTCTGGCTTTTCCACTAGCTTGATTTCTATACCCTCAAGTCTCTTAGACTCTCCACTAGTTCCTGCAAGCTCACCATTAGACACCCAATCCTGCCAGCCATAGGACTGAACATGAACTCTGTAACACACATCATAATAATCAGCAATCTCACCATATAGGGATATTTTTATAGCCTCTAATCTCTTTGATTCACCACTAGTTCCGCTCATGGCTCCGTTGTATCTGTCATCCTGCCAGCCATAGGTCTGCACATGTGTAGAGTATCTTACACCACCACTATACTCAGTAGAATCAAGCTTTATCTGAATTCCCTCAAGTCTCTTTGATTCTCCTTCAGTTCCTGACATTGCTCCGTCACATTTGTAATCCTGCCAGCCATAGGTCTGCACATGAGTACGATATGATATATTAGATTTATTATCCTTTTTCTTCTCAACCAGCTTAATCTCAATTCCTTCAAGTCTCTTAGACTCACCGGAAGTTCCTGCCATTACACCGTTTGACACCCAGTCCTGCCAGCCGTAGGTCTGCACATGAACTCTGTAGTATATATCATAATGCTCTGACACCTCGCCATATAGACTTATCTCGATTCCCTCTAATCGCTTAGACATTCCATAGGTTCCTGACATTCCTCCATCATTAATCCAATCTAACCAGCCTATGCCCTGAACATGGGTACGATATATTACTCCACCCTGATAGCCTGTATCCCCAAGCATTATCTCAATACACTCAAGTCTCTTGGCTTCACCATTGGTACCACTCATGGCTCCATCTGTCTTCCACTCCTGCCAGCCATCCTTTTGCACGTGGGTACGATAGATTACCAAACCATCACTTTCTGCTGCTTTAGTCTTTGTAGGCGGAATCAAGCTACATACCATAACAGCTATCATCAATATACTGATGATCCCCCTCCAAGTTCTCCTTTTTAATGTCTTTCCTTTCAATTACCTTCTCCTCACTTTCTTCTTTATATTCCTTGCTGTAAAACAGCTTAAACCTGTACTAACATAATATATCCTGATAATTATTTTAATATGTAGCTGGTATCTCCCGCCTTGATTACAACACTTTCTGCTGTCTCTAAGTCAACACTTGGGAAATATGGATGAATATTGCAGTGATTCTTCTTACCAAATTCTCCCTTCTCGTCACAGTAGGTATAGCCCTTGTCCTCTGCATTAACCGGATATTCCACACCATCTACAACCAAGACCATAGTGTCAACAAGCTGTAACCAATTGTCCTGAAGCTTACCTTCAAGTTCCAAATAATTATCCTCACCACCTACCAATGCAGTTCCTTCATAGTCATATTCAAATACAAGCTCTGATCTATATGGACCATACTCACCTCTTGTAAGATAGTAATCTATTCCTCCCTGACTAAATTTCATATCCTCATATTCAAAGTAGCTAACAGGATAGAATATATCTGCAGGAGCAGTATACCTAAATTTTATATTTGGATATCTGTCATCCCAAATCTCAGCATCCTCATCCATTACTATCTGCCACACATCAACTACAACCTCTTCACCGTTGCACATCCACACCGGTGGACCTGTAATAACCATATGGTAGAGATTTGGTACATTTTCATCTCGCTTTGCGTGTCCTTCCCATGGTGAGTACAAATCAAGCTCATTCTCATATTGATATGTGCCTAATATATAAACCATCAATCTAATCTCATCATGTGCGGCTGCTAAAGCATCGTCATTAATGTATATATCCATGGCTAGCTTAGGGGTTTCGGCATCTCCTGTCACACCAATTAAATCCACAGAGAATATTCCATCTGTTACACTCTGATTAATATCATAGAGATAACCTTCTTTGATAATCTCCTTAGTTACAGGCTCCTTTTCATCACCAAAATACTTATCATACCACTCACTCAGCTTTCCTGTAGCAGCAAGTGTTGTAGTACATATTAAGAGCACACTAGCGGCAGCAACCACCATCTTCCATATAGCTTTTTTAGCCTTGTTCACCTTAGCTTTTTCTTTCTTAGCTTTCTCGAATTTAACTATACTTCCCTTAGACTTATCAGATATATTGCTATCTGTTTTATCATCTATGACTTCCGCAGCATCTAACTGCCTTTCTCTTGCTTTTGCCAATATATCCTCAGCTGTCACACTACAGCCAGCCATACATAGTTCATCCACTTGCTTTTTATATTGTAATTTTAAAGAGCTCATGCTAATTCCTCCTTTAACAAAGATTTCTTCAGCTTTTCCCTTCCTCTTTTCAGCCTGATTTTCACTGTAGATTCCGGCATATCCAAAAGCATTCCTATCTCCTTAACGGAGTACTCTTCATAGTAGTACAAATGGATAGGTATTCTATACTTCTCCGGTAGGGTAAGTACATTTGAAAGCACATCCATCTCATCCTCTTTAACCTCATAAGGTAAATCCTCCGGAATTGCATCACCCGATATGTATCTGCTACGTCTTGCGTGATTCTTGCACATATTAATGGCAACTCTTATAAGCCAGTTTTTTAGATGCTCCTCCGTCTCATAATCCACTTCGGAGTTCAAAAGCTTAATGAACACTTCCTGCTGAAGATCATTTGCATCATCTATATTTTGTACATAGTTAAATATAACTGAATATACTGTATTCTTATATTTTTCGTATGCTTCCAAGAAACTATCTTGTGTTATCTTCATTACTTTGCGACTCCTTGTTAATTTGAAACGTTTCTCCTTAAGGTTTGTCCTTCTATAATATAATACACCTGAGTTTATGAAAAGGTTTCAAAAAAATATATTAAATTATATCTATCCAATTCGATTTTTTGACGCATCTTATTTTTATTGACTAACTATATTTTTCGTTATATATTGTATATGTTTGTATAATTTATTGTGAAAGGTGATTATCAGTTGTGAAAATAGCGATTTTATCAGATATACACGGAAATACTAAAGCTTTTTCATCAGTTGTAGAAAGTATAAATGACAATGGTGTTGAAAGAATAATATTGCTGGGTGATATTATTGATTATGGCCCCCATTCAAATCAGGTTATAGAAATGATACAAGCTCTTTCTATTCCAATAATATGTAATATCTGGGGAAATCATGAGTGTGCCGTCATGCATCAGGAATATGAACGTTTTTCATCTGAGCGAGGAAAAAATTTCGCAAGATATACAAGAAACCAGCTTTCAGAAAATTCATTATCCTATATTAATAATGAGATGATTAATCAGGGAATATGTGAGTTTTTTATTGATAACTTAAAATGTCTTGCTGTTCATGGAAGTATCCAAGATAACTATTGGAAAGCTATCGGGAATTCAGATGATTTTTCAAGCTACAAAGCTTATGATTATGTTTTTTCCGGGCATTCACATCTGCCACATTTTTTCGAAGTTTATTATAAAGCTGATGAACCCGAGATGCGTAATAAGAAAAAGACTGTCTTTATAAACCCAGGTTCTGTAGGACAGCCAAGAAATCATTGCCCTTTATCCCAGTATGCTATCTTGAATACTAAAACGGGTGAAATTTCTATGATAAGAACAGAATATGACATACAAAAAGAACAGAAAGGGTTTTCCAGTGAAGTGGATGCCTTTTACAAAGAAAGACTTACGAAAGGAATTTAAGCTATGAATCTTTATGTAATAAGTGGTGTTACCGGAATGACAGGAAACGAGCTGGTTAGACAGCTCCTACCGGAAGGACATAATATAATAGGCTTTGATAATTTTTTTGCTTCATCCGTTGATACAATCAAAGATGTTATAGACAACACAGCCTTTGATTTTTTTGAGTACGACATCAACAACCCTGACCACATGGAAAAAATCAAACAGACTGTAATCGACAAGAAGACAAACTGTGAAAAAATCATATATATCAACTGCGCCGCCGTTGTTCATACAGAGCATTTTTATCATGTTGACAGAACCTTTGACACGAATGTATTAGGAATGAAAGCATTCCTTGAACAAGCGATTTCTGTGGGTGCTGATACTTACATTAACTGCTCAACCTCTGAGGTGTATTCCATGCAATCCTGGGCTGAAGATGGTGTAAGAGAATCTGATTTCATTACAATGTCTAATGCAGAGCACAGCCAGAGAACAAGCTATGCAACCGGAAAGCTTATGACAGAATTTTTTATTAAGGATGCTGTTGATAAGGGGCAAATCAAGGGGTGCTCCATAAGATTTGCAAATGTTTACAGTAAGAATGAGCTTTATCCAAAGCATATAATACCTCACATTCTTTTTTCACTTAAGGAAAAGGGATGTGTTGAGCTTTTAGAAAACAGCAAAAGGAACAGAAGAACATTTCTTCATAATGAGGACAGCTGCTCCGCAGTTATAGCTCTTTGTAATGCAGAAAATGCCCTTGACGGAACAGTATATAATGTTGCTACAAATGAGGAGATAACCATAATCGACCTTGTTTCTCTCTGTGCAAAACAGCTTGGTATCAAAAATTACGAGATAATATATAAGGGATATCGTGAATCTGACCCAGAGCGAAGAGTTTTGAATACAGACAAAATTACAACAAGAACAAATTGGAAACCTTCTGTCAGCTTAGAAGAAGGAATTAGACAATGTGTTATGGAGATGAATAAATGAAAATACTTATAGTCACTGTTGCAGGGATGTCAACTCGTTTCAGTAAATCTGTGGGCAGAGAGGTTATAAAATGTATATATAACGAAAAGCATTTTACAGATTCTCTTATAGCTCGACTTATTAATCAACCCTGCCAATATGATAAATATATAATTGTGGGAGGATACAGATACAAAGAGCTAGTTGCATCACTAAAAGTTAATTTTACTGATATAGCTGACAAAATTGAATTTATTGAGAATCCTTTCTATGAAGATTATGGCTCGGGCTACAGTTTATATTATGGAATAAAGCATGCTCTTGAGCTTAATTTTGATCAGCTTGTTTTCGCCGAGGGTGACCTTTTTGTAGACACAGAAGCATACCAAAAGGTATGGCAGTCCCAATACAATGTAATAACATGCAATAATGAGCCTATTACTGCTGATAAAGCGGTTGCCTATTATTATTCGCTTGATAATAAGGTTCATTATATCTATGACACTGGTCATAATTCACTTTCAATAGATGAACCATTTTTGTCAATCTATAATTCAGGGCAAATATGGAAATTTACCAGCTACAAAGCGGTAAGAGAAACATATGACAGCATGGAGGAAAGCTTATGGCAGGGAACAAACCTTGTATTTATCGAAAAATATTTTAATTCCATAAGCCCTAAGGATACGGAAATAATAAAATTTTCCACATGGATAAACTGTAATACAGTTGAAGATTATAGAAAAATCAAGGAGTGATATATATGAAAACCACAAGTGAAAAGCTTAATATCCTTAGAAGCAATCTTAGGGATAGAAAAGCCCGCATAATGATAATAGGATTGGGAAGCGTGGGCAACTATCTTATGGATTATCTTATGTCCACATCAGACGAAGGAATAGAAATTGCAGTTGTTGGACGAAATACACTTAAAATGGAATCTGACGCAAATATCGTGAGAGTTGCTTCTCTTATAAGAAACCAAAACAAAACAAAGATAACTGTTATAGGAGACACAAACCTTAACGATGTTTCTTCAATAGAAAAAGCTATACGTGGCTTTACTCCCGATATCATAGTAAACAGCAGCAGAGCCTATTCCGGTCTTAAATACGGCAGTATTTCATGGTCGAATGTAAGAGCATACGGAATTTGGAGTCCTCTTTCCATAAGATTTACAAAAAACATCATGGAAGCATACGAAAAAGCTGAATCCAATGCTATCGTTATTAACACATCCTACTCAGATGCTGTTATTCCGTGGCTCAAATCTGCTGGAAAGGCTTATCCTGATTTTGGCTCAGGAAACATCAATCATCTCATATACAGATTTAAGCTTGCAGCAGGAGAAATGCTTGATATCAGTGATTACTGGAATATTGACATTACCTTTGCCGTTTCACATTTCCATGATGTTGTCATAAGCAAGGAAGGACACACCGAAGGAACAGACATGATGATACAGCTTTCCTATAATGGTAATCCTCTTCCTGTCACAATTGACGAAATCATCAAGAACTGTGGTATACCTATGCCTGTTGATGCTAAAAGAAATATGATGAACGCATCAAGTAATTTTGAGATAATAGAGGCAATTTTATCTGCAGTACGTGACAAAAAGAAGATAAAGCTTCACTGTCCTGGAGTCTTCGGAGAAATCGGCGGATACCCTGTCGTCATAGACGGTTCTGCTGATGAACTTAAGGCCTATATAGATGAATCAGTTTTTTCTCTTACTGAAATGAGACAAAAGAACAGGGAATCCATCTATCTTGACGGTATAGAAAATATTGAAAACGGAACTCTTACATACACAGACCAGCTTATTAATAGGGTAGAAAAAGCCTTTAATGTTAAGCTTGTTAAAAATGTTCCTTTTGATGACATAGAAAATGTAGCGGATTTTATTGTCAACGAAATAATAAACAAGAATAAATAATAAGAAGGATAAGATAATGAGTATAGTATACACATGTTTCACAACAGATGTAATTCACGAAGGACATCTTAATATCATAAATAAAGCTGCAAAATACGGCGAGGTTATTGTAGGAGTTATGAGCAATGAAGCTTTAGTAAAGTTTGACCGTTTCCCTACTATTTCCTTTGAAGAAAAAGTAAAAATGATAGAAAAGCTTGAAGGAGTTTCAAAGGTCATAAGACAGGATACTATTATGTATGAAGATATTATCCCAACACTTCGCCCTGATTATGTTATTCACGGAGACAACTGGCTGTCAGGCCCCTTAAAGGCTATCCGCAACAACGTTGAAAAACTTCTCCAGAAGTATGGTGGAGAAATCATTGATATTCCTTATACATACAACGAAAGCGTACAATTAACCGATACCAAAATGAAAGAAAAGCTTGCAATGCCTGAATTCAGACGCAAAAGACTCCGCCAAGCGCTTAAGCTCCGCCCAATTATAAAGGCTCTTGAGGTTCATAGTGGTCTTACAGGCCTTATTGCAGAAAAAACAGTAGTTGAGCACAACGGTAATTTAGACCAGTTTGATGCTATGTGGATATCCTCTCTCTGTGATTCAACTGCTAAGGGAAAACCTGATATCGAGCTTGTGGATATGACAAGTCGTTTCAGAACCATAGATGACGTAACCGAGGTCACTACAAAACCAATTATATTTGACGGTGATACCGGCGGACTTACAGAACACTTTGTGTATACTGTTCGTACCCTTGAAAAAATGGGCGTTTCTGCAATTATAATTGAGGACAAAACAGGGTTAAAAAAGAACAGCCTTTTTGGTACCGAGGTTGCACAAACACAGGATACCATCGAAAATTTCTCAGCAAAAATCAAGGCTGGCAAGATTGCCCAGCTTACAGATGATTTTATGATAATTGCAAGAATTGAAAGTCTTATCCTTGAAGCCGGAATGGATGATGCTCTTAACAGAGCCTTCGCTTTTGTTAAAGCAGGCGCCGACGGAATTATGATTCACAGCAGAAAAAAAGAACCAGATGAAATACTTGAATTCTGCGACAGGTTTAGAGCGCAGGACTCAGATACACCTATCGTGGTTGTTCCTTCATCCTTTAATACCATAACAGAAGAAGAGCTTGCACAACACGGCGTTAATATTGTCATCTATGCAAATCAGCTTACAAGAAGCGCTTTCCCTGCTATGGAAGAGACAGCAAAGGATATTCTAAGATATCATCGTGCAAAGGAAGTTGATGACAGACTAATGCCTATAAAGGATATTATTTCACTTATTGATACATTATAGAAGCTATGAGGATTAAAAAATGCAGGTTGAAAAATTAGAAAAAATAATAGGCTCAGATTTTTATACAGGTGTTCCTGATTCACAGCTGAAGCCCCTATGCGATTATCTTATGCATAGATTTGGCATTGACAGGAATCATCACATTATTGCAGCTAACGAAGGGAATTCTGTTGCCATAGCGGCAGGATACCATCTTGCAACAGGGAAAATTCCTGTTGTGTATATGCAAAACAGCGGCGAAGGAAACATCATAAACCCAGTTGCTTCTCTTCTGAATGATAAGGTTTATGCCATACCTATGATATTCATCATTGGCTGGAGAGGTGAACCATCTGTACATGACGAACCTCAGCACATCTATCAGGGCGAGGTTACAATAAAGCTTCTCGATGATATGGACATAAAAAGCTTCGTTATAAGCAAAGACACAACCGAAGACGAGCTAGAAGCTGCTATGATTGAATTTAAAGCTCTTCTTTCAAAAGGAAAAAATGTTGCCTTCGTTGTAAGAAAGGGTGCCCTGTCCTTCGACGAAAAGGTTTCCTATTCAAACGAAAACACTATAACAAGAGAGGAAATCATAAAGCATATAACTGCTGTATCTGATGAAGAACCCGTTATTAGTACCACTGGCAAAGCAAGCCGTGAGTTGTTTGAAATCAGAGAAAACAATAACCAAAGCCATAAATACGATTTTCTTACTGTGGGATCAATGGGACACAGTAGTAGTATCGCCTTAGGAGTTGCAATTAATAAACCAAACACCAAAATATGGTGCATTGATGGAGATGGTGCTGCACTCATGCATCTTGGTGCCATGGCAGTAATAGGCGCAAATGCTCCTACTAATATGGTTCATATTGTTATTAATAACGGTGCCCACGAAACAGTTGGTGGAATGCCTACCGTTGCAGAAAAAATAGATTTAGTCGCTATAGCAAAAGGCTGTGGTTATCCTTATACCTCAAGTGTTGATTCCTTGGATTCATTGGATAGAGAGCTAAAAGAAGCCAAAGGAAGAAATATGCTTTCCTTCATAGAGATAAAATGCTCTATTGGGGCTAGAGCAGATTTGGGTAGACCAACCCTTTCAGCCATTGAAAACAAAAATAATTTTATGGAATATATAAACACACTTTAAAAAAATGGTGTATCCACAAAAACTGTGGATACACCATTTTTTTATTAACAACGAGCCAATTAAATGCGCGCTTATATAATAATCCATTGGGTCAATCTTCCTCGCTCATCTTCTTCTCCACACTAGCGTATATTGCGCTTATTACAAAGCACAGCACACCACTTATGAAGAAGCTTAGGGCATGTCCTAGTGTATTGTTATATGACATGTCAATCATTATAAGCTTTATGACACTAATAAGAGACAACACCAATCCGTAGATTCTAAGCTCCTTATGCTTTACAAAGAAGCCCACGCTGATGCTTATAATTGCAAATATAAAACAGAATATACTTACGAGAAAACCCTCTGCCTCAAAGGAGGAAAGTATAACCACCATAAGCACAGTGAACTTCACTCCAACATAAGGCCCATACCAGCGTCTTTCCTTATCCTTAAGCTGCTCATTGGCATTGAGAACAAATAAGGCAATTGTAAATATTATGTACGTAACATTAAGAGCTACATCTTCAACATGTAATATAGCGCCTAGGCCCTGTAGCATAAGATATCCAATTATAAGATTTACAAAGATTTTCGTTCCTTGTTCTACAGCTTTAGTAACAGGATTTTCTATGTATTTTGTCTTGGCAGCTACTCCCACAGTTATTGCAACAAGCACAAATCTTATACATTCCGAAGTCTGCCAATTATCATAATTACCATCAAATAACCTTTCCACCGCTACGCTTAAAAACAGTATAATCACACCAAGCATAATATTTTTAAGCTCCTGGTTGTAGTGCTCCGTCTTGGTAAATATAAAATACATTGCCACACCTAGCATTGCAGCACCTAGTACTATCCACATTCCCAGATAAACATTAGGGATTATTGTGAACACTATCATAAGGAGAATAGAAGATATTCTAAAGAATTTTCTATTCTTCAGGTATCCATATAAAAGGTATGGAAGGGCAATAATAGCTACTCCAAACACCTTATCTAATCCATCAATTAGTACAGCTGATATACCCATCATAACGGTTAGTATCAGATATACTATGTTTACACCAGCCGGACTATCCTCATCCTCTCTGGCAAATTCCAAGGCAACCAGGTAGAACGCAGAAGCTATAAGTGTAATCCCAAAATACACCTGTTCACTATCAATCAGATTCTCTAGCATAATCAAAGACAGTATGCAGTATATGGCATTTACTATGCCGGTGGAATTGGTGTACTTTTTGATTATAGCCACCTTATTCTCAGCCTGTCCTATTCCTGACCAAAATAGTGGCAGCATCAGCTTAAACAAGATATATCCCATTAGAAGAAGCATAGCTATGTTATGTGTGATTTGATTATAATTACCGCCCTCTAGATTCTCCAATCCACTATATAGGAAAATCACACTTAATATATTAAAGCCACTGCTTATAACAAAATTCTTCCTACTGTTGTTATGAGTAAAATAGAATATTAAGCTACCCACTATAAAATATATCACTATAATAAGCTGCTTAGTAAGGTCACTATGCTGCACACAAAACTGTGTTCCATGGAATACGGAAATAAGTATTCCTGCCTGTCCTATTATGTGGAATACCTCCGAGCGCAGCCTTGATAATACACACACGCCTACAGCCCACAAAAACAGTAGCACATAAAGAACTATCTCATTGTACACATTAAAATAAACGTTACTTAAGAACAGTGATATGTATAGGGATCCAATACCACATGCGCTAATAGATAAAAACAACACACTGTCTCTGTTTTTGTTAAACTTAATTAGACCAAGGGTAGTAATTCCTATGCTAACCATATACATAAGCACAAGCTTAATTGTATCTGTAAGGTGGGGTATTATAAGCTTTGCAAAAAGCACCAAGCTTATAAATATAAGCAGTGACGCTGCTATTCCCATAATGGTTTTACCAACTGCAGTCTCCATATCCTTAGACTTAAGCTTAGACTCCGTATCCTGCTTTAACCAACCGTAGCCTTGAGGTTGCTGAGGGTAATTATTTGTTTGTTGATATGCAGATTTAACCTGTTGCTGTGCATATGCATTATTCTGTGAATAATTATTAGCTTGTTGATATGCAAACTGAACCTGCTGCCGTGCATTTGTATTATTCTGTGAATAATTATTAGCTTGCTGATATGCAAACTGAACCTGTGACTGTACATATGCATTTTGCTGAGGGAGATTCTGTGATTGCTGAACCGAAAACTCTGGCTGAACCTGAGGTTGCATATTATTCATCTGAACGTCACGCATCATTTCACCCTTAAGAATATTCACCTGCTGCTCCATATAGGCTATGTCTGATTGAATATTATTAAGCTGCATTTTGTTCTCTGCAATTTTTTGTTCCAATTCTAAGATTTTATCCTGCATCAAATCCCCCCTTCACGTATATTCTATGTTTTCTTATTCCTTTTTTTCTGTAGTCACAAGCCCCAAGGCCTCTATTAATTCTATAGATATCCTAGCTTCTTCCTGCATTATGGCTAATTCTACGCTATTTTCCGCATTATCACCAAAGAATACCTTTAAGCCGTTAATGGCCACTATAACTTTTCCTTCACCAAATCTAAATCCAATACTCTTATACCTATTCTAAAGTATCAGTAAGTGTTCCATCATTTCACTGGTTAATACCTCTGCT
>JAGALE010000427.1 GCA_017625335.1 Lachnospiraceae bacterium | reverse complement strand
ATTTTTTACACCACTGGTACATTTTTTCACACACAGGTGATACCTGGTTATCAAGCTGATTATACAGGGTTCCGGACATACCATCACTGGTAAGGATGAAGCAAAACTCTTCCCCTAGTTCTCCCTCATATATTCTAAATCTATCCTTATCGGTTATGGTAGGTATAAAATATGTCTGGTTAATATACTCCCCATTATCCGGCAAGGATAACACCTGAAATGGCGATGCATTCTTACACAATATAACTCCGTCCCCCATATGTCCTGCAACATACTTATAATCACAGACTATAGCAAAAAGCATAGTGGCTCCGTAAGCATCAATCGCCGCACCTTCTTCCTGTACTTTGCCTATTAGCTTATCATTGACATAGGAAAATAAACCATCCTTGACAACATCCAGGAAGTCTTCACAGTCTGCATAGTCTCTGCAATACTGCTCCACATATTTCATGATGTAGCCGGCAGTTTGTCCTCCATATTTTTTGGAGCCTGCTCCATCGGCTAGCACTGCTATGGATATATTCTCCGCAATATGGCTAACCAACACATAATCCTGGTTAGGAATACCATTTTCTCTATGAAATTTTCCTGTACATTTTGCTTTTGATATATTCATAGCATTCTACCCTTTCTTCATTGTTAGATTTTCTCTTATGGTTATGTCAGCTTACAAATATTTATCCCAGCTAGAAACCATAGAATTCAACTTACCATAGATAGTAGCTGAAGACTCACTTAGCTTCCTCATACTGTTCTTAACGGTTTTCAATATATCCTTCAAATCACTGATATGACCTTTATACACAAGTCCATCCTCGGTTATCTGCTTATAGGCTTCCAGCTTCTCCTCGCCTATCACTATTGGTATAACAGACAAAGCACCATTCTTCTGCTTGTGTCCAACGCGATTAACTATCTCCTCCCAGGCACTGTCTTTTAGCGGCTCTGCTGCACCTAAGACGATGATGTGTGGCTTGTAGTAGTTAATCATCTTAACATTATAATCCTTCTTTCTACGCTCAACATCTATCATACATTCATCCAGGCAGAATGCCAAGTCAGGATGCTTTGTCCCTCTATCGAAGGAGAGAGAAAGGGTTGCAGAATCAGTATCCTTCACTATGGATATATCACGAACCTTCTTCCACTGTGATGCAAAGGTATATATCCCAAGCTCAACACAATTATTCAGGAATTCATCACTGCATATATCATTCAGCAATGTTTCAATATCTCCTCTTAATTGCTCACTATATTCTCCCATTATACCCGATGTATCAATACATAGGCACAATGGCATACGCATTAATTTATTAGGGTCATACAAATCACTATCACTAACTAGCTCTCGCTGTGAACGAAACCTAAATTCACTACTCATTTTTTATCCCTCCCTACTCATCTTCATGGCAAATGACATCTGGCGCTCTATTCGTTCCTTAAACTCATCTTGGCTAATTCCCTTTTCTCCTAATTCTGCCTTCTTGGAATAATAGAATGAATCATCACAATCTGGACAGCATATGGTACTAGTATCTCTTCCATCGATATCCCATTCGTTAATGGTCCATAGCTCTTTACATTTTGGGCATGTTAGCTTGTAGATACGCTTCTGTGCCATCTTTTTTATTTCCTTACAGTTTGGGCAATACTTTTCCTCTGGTCCAAGAGTGGCTTCTGGCACACGAGCCACCTTATAGCTCTTCCTACACAGCCTACATGTCAGTTCCTGCCAAGCCTCCCCTTCTTTCTCCACAGCACTATAAGGGAAGATTTCGTTAGACAACTCTCTTACATATGTATCTGATACATAGTCCTTCATCTGAAGCATATTGTTAAACGCGCGAATCCAGGCATCATCAGAATATCTTTTTCCGTCAACAAAGGTATCTCTAAACATCTGCTGTAGCTTAGTAGTTAAATTCTTCCAGATGTAGTTTCTTTTAATCTCTTTTCCTTTTTCAAACCTGAACCAATGTCTTAGAATACAATCCTTTGCACTGGTATTTGCATCAATACTATACGGAAATTCCGAGAGGAATAATATGAAAAAGTATAATACTGCCACCGCAAAGTACTCGTCCTCTTTGGTTCTGCTGATATCAGCATATCCAAGATGATTCTTGTCCATATTTTCTAGCAGCTCTGGTGATGAGAATTCTATAGTTCCCACAGGACAATTATATTGTCCGAACTGATAGCTGTCTGTATCTATAAAATACACACCCTTATCCTCATCAACTAGAATATTGTCTGGATTTACATCTCCCATTAGAATATTCTTTTTGTGGAGCTTTCCGAACAGTATAGAGCAGTTATAGCATATCTGAACCAAATCCTTTCGCTCCCACTGGTATTCGCCCTTTACGATTCGCATCAATACCTGTCTGATGGTTCCTAAGGTTTTTTTACCTTCCTTCTCTGCCTTAGGCATAGAATAGCCGATAATCACCTTGTCATTTTCATAACGCTGATGACATAATATATCCTGTGGCCAACATACCTCTGATGGAATGTCGTCCTTATATTCAACCATGGCTTCGATTTTATCAACTCTAAACTGTGTCAACTGCCCAGGCTTATACATCTTGGCATACTCGGCACCATTAGACTCATATTCATATATCCATCCCTCTCCACCATCGCTGACAGCGGACCTTGAAAGCTTATCCTGACAGCCCTGCTCAGGAGTGCCTACATAAACCTTCCAACCGCCCCAGCCCTTGGCAGGGATTTTAATATTCTTATATTTATCCACATTTTTCTCTGCCTTGGAATTATTAGAAACAGGGTTTTCCATAGGCGCTGGTGCTGGCGCTACAGTTGGCTCTGGTGCTGGCGCTACAGTTGGCGCTGGTGTTGGCGCTACAGTTGGCTCTGGTGCTGGTGCTACAGTTGGTGCTGGTGTTGGTTCCGGCGCTGTCCCGGATACTGGCGTTGGTTCTGCTACTGATTCCTGCTCCGAGCTAGATTTTCTTTCTTCAATATTCGTTGCGGTAGAATCGGATGCCAGCTCAACCCTGAATCTGCTAGTAGGTGCTTCAGCACTTATTGTCGCTCCTGTTTCTATCTTAAATATTTGGAATGCTTTTCTTCCCTT
>JAGALE010000426.1 GCA_017625335.1 Lachnospiraceae bacterium | reverse complement strand
TTTGCCTTTACCCACTTTGCTTCCTCAGGGATTGGTGCACAACCATGGTTTACACCCTGAGCAACTGGGCACATGTTCTCTACTTCATGTGAATAAATCATTTTGAGACTCCTTTCAAATGTATATATTATCTTATGGGATGTTCCTCTAGTGCTAGAACATCATCGCATATATTTTCTCATAAAGCGACGAAATAGTCCACCTTTTTTTGAGAATTTTTTTCATTTTATCAATACAAAAGCCGGTGTTAACAAAACACCGGCTTTTATATCTAGACACTGTGCTATAATTTACTCCTCAGACTCGTCATCCTTAACGATTGCGGAATCTGCCTTTTCAACCTCAGCTATAGCACTCTTATGCATTGGAATTCTACAGTTCTTATTGTTACCAAACTCAACAATTACAGTTGAATCATCGATATCAAGAATTGTTCCATAGAAACCACTTGTAGTCATAATGCTATCACCTGGCTCCATAGCGCTATAAAGCTCTTCCTTAGCCTTCTGCTGCTTCTTCTGTGGCTTTACAATCATAAAGTAGAAAAGAAGAATCCAGAAACCTATAAGTAATACCATACCAAGTATACCACCGCCTGCTGTTGCTCCAGCACCTGCTCCTGCCTCTAAAAACATGTTATTTCCTCCTAAATATTTTTATTCGATACCCTATATATTACACAGGATATCGTCATAAGCTTTATAATATAATATGTTTACCGAAATTAGGTCAGCTTTTATAATCCATTAAAGCCATCTAACTTCTTACGCTTATATTCTGCAAAGCGATGCTCTTCAATAGCCTCCCTAATCTCCTTCATCATATTATTATAAAAATACAAATTATGCAATACACAAAATCTCATGCCAAGCATCTCCTTAGCCTTAAGCAAATGTCTGATATAAGCTCTGGAATAACGCTTACAAGCAGGACATCCACAGCCCTCCTCTATAGGTCTATCATCTGTCTCATACTTCTGATTAAAGAGATTTAGCTTTCCTTGATTTGTATATACATGGCCATGACGACCATTTCTAGACGGGTACACACAGTCGAAGAAATCTACACCTCTTTCAACTGCTTCTAATATATTAGCCGGTGTTCCCACGCCCATAAGGTAGGTAGGCTTATTCTGTGGAAGATAAGGAACTGTAGCTTCTATTATTCTGTACATATCCTCATGACTTTCACCTACTGCCAAACCGCCAATTGCATATCCATCCAAATCCATCTCTGATATAACCTTGGCATGCTCAATTCTTATATCCTCAAATATTCCACCTTGGTTTATACCGAACAGCATCTGCTGCTTATTAATAGTATCCTCTAAAGAGTTAAGTCTTGCCATCTCATCCTTACAGCGCTTAAGCCATCTGGTTGTTCTATCCACCGAAGGCTGAATGTAATTTCTCTCTGCTGTAGCCGGAGGACACTCGTCAAATGCCATAGCTATAGTTGATGCAAGATTTGACTGTATCTGCATACTTTCCTCAGGTCCCATAAATATCTTACGACCATCTATATGAGAGTTAAAGTAAACTCCCTCTTCCTTTATCTTTCTAAGTCCCGCCAGAGAGAACACCTGAAATCCGCCTGAATCTGTAAGTATGGGCTTATCCCAAGACATAAACCTGTGAAGTCCTCCCATCTGCTTTATGAGCTTATCTCCCGGTCTCACATGAAGATGATAGGTATTAGAAAGCTCCACCAAGGTTCCAATCTGCTCCAAATCCTCTGTGGATACTGCACCCTTTATTGCTGCCACTGTTCCAACGTTCATAAAAACAGGAGTCTGTATCACACCATGGGGAGTATGAAACTCACCTCTCTTGGCTCTTCCATCTGTAGTTATAAGCTTATACATAGTATCACCACATTTCTAATCATACATACTTAATTATTCACTACATTAGTCTTTCATAATAAACAAACAACGATTATGACATACCATATAGTCTGAGCCCTATGGAAATAATCATTCTATCCACATATAGCTCAATAAAACACTTAGGGTATAATAACATATAAAATGCTTTTATTCCACACATTTTTCCATATTTTATATCAAATATTATTGAATTTAGTAATTGCATTTTCCCACGTATCTTCTTATAATAAATCTACCAATGATTAAGGAGCAGCTTATGTTTAGGATGTGGGGTAAAATAATTAAAAACGGAAAGATACTACGTGATCACGTAGTATGCATAGAGGACTATTCTCTTACTCGAACTAAGAAGGTGTACAAGTCTCTTGATGAGCTATGCCAGGAATTCCAGATAGGTGTTCCTCTTTGGTTAGAGCTTAACAAGAAGGATTTTATATGCTTTAACAAAACTAGGTTTAATCAAGACAGCTTTATCGATACCATCGATTTTGACTACCTGGAGTTTCAGCTAATTGAAGATGACTACTAAATCAACTATTTATCCATTGCAATATAATAATCACTATTTAATAAT
>JAGALE010000425.1 GCA_017625335.1 Lachnospiraceae bacterium | reverse complement strand
GCCGGGCCAACTTTCGCTATGGCCTGCGGCCATGGTGTCTTATACCTTTTTGTTGAGATGAGAGGGTGGAGTTGGTATAATGTTTGATGATATTGGTGCATATATGGTAGAAAATTCGGAAATACCGGATTTTTGGTTGTATGTAAAAGAATTTTGACAGACTTTTTGCTTGATGTAAATGCTAATTGATAGACTTGTATTCATAGATTTTGTATCTTGAGTATGCCTTTTGTTGGAGGCAAAAATAATAACGAGGTGGATGGAATATGGAAATAGGAAGTAAACTCAAAAATGCACGAAATGAAAAAGGAATAACTCAAGAACAGGCGGCCGAGTTACTTGGTGTTAGTAGACAAACTATCTCTAATTGGGAGAATAACAAGTCATATCCGGATATTATTAGTGTAATAAAAATGAGTGATATCTATTCTGTAAGTCTTGACCACCTGCTTAAGGAGGAAAAATCGATGAAACAGACTTATCAAGAATACTTGGAGGAAAGTACCAATACAGTACAGGCAAAAAGAAACCTAGGAAAAATCATATTGTTTTCTACATATTTTATTGTATGGATTTTTGCTATGGTTGTAGTATGGCAGACAAAGGGCTCTATAGAGCCAGGGCTAGATATTGCCATAAGGTGGATAGTATTACCATTGCTTTTACTAGTATCAACAATAACTGTTGCAGAGAATAATTATTGGGGTAAAGGGAAGTGGCTCTGCGTCATAGTTGCGGCTGTAACATTTTTAGCTGTTCCGTATACAAGCTTTATGGAATGCCGTGAAACGGGAACACTAACATTTACCTTCCGTTTTCCTAATTTTTCATATATGCTTGTTGGAATAATCATTTCTGTATTAGGTATAGTGGTAGGAACTTTTTTGAACAAGAAGAAAATGTAAATACATAAGAGTATTAAAGCATCTGTCAATTAATGGCAGATGCTTTTTAGTTGAGTAATAGTATGAGTATAAGTTAAAGTAACTTTGGAGATAAAAAAATTTTTATTTTGAACGGGTTATTATTGAAATACCGAGTTATATATGGTAATATAAATGCAAACATATGTTCTTAAGACGTGTTGAGAGAGCTCTGGTCATAATATAGAAGACGATTTTCTTGATGACAGAAAAATTACTGGTGTATATATAAAAACAAGCAATTCGGAGGTACAACTAATGGAGAAAATTAGCATTTCACCGGAATGGGTATTCAGTCCACAACCTATGTATATTATTGGAACCAAAAACGAAGATGGAACACCGAATTTTTGCATTATTACCTGGATTAACTTTTCCTTTGATAAAACTCCACATCTTATGATGACAGTTGGTGGAACTAAGTTGACAAAGACAAATATACTTCGAGATAAGAAATTTTCTGCAAATATGATTACAGAGGACAATATATGGTTAGCAGATTATTTTGGTAATACCAACGGTGAAGAGGGAAAGAAGGACGCTGTTCCATATAGTTATCAGTGGGGGGAGAATGTTGATGTTCCAATAATTGATGAATGTCATTGGTCTTATGAATGTGAGGTTACAAGGATAATAGAATTAGACGGAGCACATTTATTCTTGGCGGCTATCAAGAATATTCAGATAGATAAAGAATATGAAAGTATGAATATGAAAAAGATTGACTTAAGAAAAATTCGTCCTGCTATCTATGCACCATATAATTACTTCTCGGTAGGCGATAAGTTAGGTGAAATGGGAGAGTGGAAGAAGCACTTGGCAAGTGGTGAATAGGTAGAAAGTTAAACTTATGTTAGATGGGAGGTTATAAAGCATGGCAAAGAAAAAGAATGAGATAACAATTCGCTCAAGCGCAGCAGAGTATCTGACCTATGTTGCTTCTGTTGGAGAACAGGAAGATAGTATAGAGATGCGCTATGAGGATGAAAATATATGGCTGACACAGAAAATGATGGCAATCTTGTATGGCGTTGATGTGCGTACAATTAGTGAACATATCAAGAAAGTGTTTTATGATTCTGAGTTAGAGGAATCGGCAACTATCCGGAAATTCCGGATAGTTCAAACCGAAGGTTCTCGTCAGGTTCAAAGAGAATCAAATCATTACAATCTACAGATGATAATTGCTGTCGGATTATGATAGATATTTGTTAGAGTTGGAGAGAAATACAACAAAGTAGTTATGTCCATTTTGGAGACGCAGACAACAACAGTACTAAAATAGTTTTAATTCCCCCGAATTCGGGGGAATTAAAATCTTAGAAGGGTGGACTAATTAAGGCATCTGTCAATGACAGATGCCTTTTGGTTCATAAAAGTACTGTGAATATATTTATGTTAATATGTTATTAGGCAAAGTAGCATCATCGCCGTAGGCGATAGCGAAAGTTTTCCCTGCCATGCATTGTATGTGCGTGACTTTAGACAATATAAGGTCTAGGTTGACAAGGGTGCTTGATAACAATAGCGAAGGAGTGATAGATTTTTAATATTCGGTTGACTATTAGAGGGCACGCTGGCATGGATGCCAGCGTAGCTTTCACGTACATGGACGTACGGTTGAAAGCGGCCCTCGTACGTCTTAGATAACCTTACCCGAATATTCAAAAAATCATCACGACGAAGCGTGTTTCAAGCGCCCTTGTCACCTAGACCGTAAATAAAAAAACACCTGCACATACAATGTATGGCAGGTGTGAAAACTTTTGCTCTAACTCCCGATAATGTAATTTATGATAGCTTTTCAATAGCCGCCTTAATTCTAGCGATGGTCTCCTCTTTGCCAAGAACTGACATAAGCTCTGTAGCACCACCAGGTGTTGCCTGCTTTCCGGAAACTGCTGTACGAAGAGGCCACATAATGTAACCGGTCTTGTACTCCTTAGCCTTTCCGAACTCCTGGAGAGCCTCGAAGAGAGAATCATTGTCGAACTTCTCTTGCGCCTCAAGGATTGGAAGTACCTCAGTGAGAAGAGTGAGAGAATTCTCTGGGTTAGTCTTCATCTTCTTGTGAGTGTACATCTCATTGTCGTACTCAGGAACAGCTTCGAAGAAATCAATCTGATCCTTAATATCTGTAAATACTTCAATACGAGTCTTAATCATAGAAGCAATCTTCTTTGTATCCATGTCCTTTGTGAGAACTTCCTTAATATAAGGAAGAGCCATCTCGTAGAACTTGTCATCATCCATAGCCTTAATGTACTCGCCGTTCATCCACTTAAGCTTAGTCATATCAAGAACAGCAGGTGACTTTGAGATATGTCTGTAATCAAATGCCTTAACAAGCTCATCAAGTGAGAAAATCTCGTTGTTATCCTCAGGACTCCAGCCAAGAAGGGCAACTAAGTTAATGATAGCCTCTGTAAGGAAGCCCTGCTCAAGTAAATCCTCAAATGATGAATGACCGCTACGCTTACTAAGCTTCTTGTGCTCCTCGTCAGTTATAAGTGGGCAGTGAATGTAGGTAGGAACCTCCCATCCAAATGCCTCGTAGAGACGATTGTACTTAGGTGATGATGAGAGATACTCATTTCCTCTAACAACGTGAGTGATATTCATAAGATGGTCGTCTACAACATTTGCAAAGTTGTAGGTTGGGAAGCCGTCTGATTTAATGAGAATCATATCGTCAAGCTCCTCATTAGGAACTGTAATATCACCGTAAAGCTCATCTACAAATGTAGTTGTACCCTCAAGTGGGTTGTTCTGTCTAATTACGTAAGGAACTCCCGCTGCAAGCTTTTCCTCTATCTCTTCCTTTGAAAGGTGGAGACAGTGCTTGTCGTATCTTGAAATAGTCTTGCCCTCCATCTCCTGTACAAGTGAGTCAAGTCTCTCCTGGTCACAGAAGCAGTAGTAAGCCTCACCCTTTTCGATAAGCTTCTTAGCATATTCAAGATAGATACCCTGTGCCTGTCGCTGACTCTGGATATATGGACCAACGCCACCATCCTTGTCCGGACCCTCGTCGTGAAGGAGACCGGTCTTCTCTAGGGTTCTGTAAATGATATCAACAGCGCCCTCAACCTCACGTTCCTGGTCAGTATCCTCTATTCTAAGTAAAAAATCTCCTCCCTCATGCTTTGCAATAAGGTAAGCGTAAAGAGCAGTTCTTAGGTTACCTACATGCATTCTTCCTGTTGGACTTGGAGCAAATCTTGTTCTAATCTTTGCCATGGTATTTCTCTCCCTTATAATGGTATTTTATCTTTAGGAATTATAACCCAATAAAATGTAATTTACAACGAAAATATTGATTATTAAGATTTTTTTTAGTATACTAGTAGGGATTGAAGATTTTTGACTAATTTTGATAAATAATGAATAAACATAAAGAAGGTTGGTAATGATATGGATGAGAAAATGATTGCAATATTGTACCTTGTTTCATTAGGTGTATTTTTTATCTTTTTAGTAATAGCAACAATCGTTGTTATTGCAAGCTCTATAAAGAGGAAGAAAAAAGCTAAAAAATTAAAGAAGCAGGGTAAGTATGATGAATATGATGAAGAGCAGGATGAGGAAGAGATGTTTGAAGAGGAAAAACCTACTGTGAATGTCCAAGCTCAGCCTACTCAGAAAACAACAGAGGATGATATATTTGCAGAAGCAGTGCTTGAAGCTACTCAGATTGCAGAGGAGACAGCGGCTCAAGTTGCACAGCCAGTACAGCAGTCAGTAGCACCAACACAGCCGGTAGCACAGACACAACCGGTACAGCAGTCAGTAGCACCAACACAGCCAGTAGCACAGACACAACCGGTACAGCAGTCAGTAGTACCAACACAGCCGGTAGCACAGACACAACCGGTACAGCAGTCAGCAGTATCAACACAGCCGGTAGCACAGACACAGCCGGTACAGCAGTCAGCAACACCAACACAGCCGATAGCACCGACACAGCCGGTACAGCAGTCAGCAACACCAACACAGCCGATAGCACCAACACAGCCGGTTATGCCAGAGCAGTCAGTAGCACCAATGCAGCAGGTTGTGCCGGAACAGCCAGTGGCACCAATGCAGCAGGCTATGCCGGAGCAGCTAGTGGCACCAATGCAGCAGGCTATGCCGGAGCAGCCAGTAGCACCAATGCAGCAGGCTATGCCAGAGCAGCCAGTGGCACCAATGCAGCAGGCTGTGCCAGAGCAAGCGATGGCTCCTGTTGGAGAAGATAGTGCGTTTGCAGACAGTGCTTTTGCAGATAGCGCATTTGCGGATAGTGCATTTGCAGATAGCGCATTTACAGATAGTGCATTTGCAAATCCAACATATGTGAATAATGCAGACGGCAATGCATTTCCAGGATCTGCCTTTGAGAACCCTACACTTGTTGACCCGAGTGCTATGAATACACCAGCAGTTACCTACACACATGGTGGAGATGGACATGCTCCAGTTGGTAATTTCTATTGGTTTAATAAAGAGGATGTGGCAGATAGACCTGATTATAAGCCAGAGGAGATGTATTATAGACATTTCACAACAGCTCATGAGTGTATAGAGGATCTTCTTATAGAGATGTATGATTGTGCATTGGTTAGAACAGAGGATATCAGATATATAGCTTATGGAATCGAGCCAAGATATGTGGCTATGAGAGATGTTGCGGCTACAGGAAATGCTGCATATAACGCAGCAAAGAAAAGGAAGGAGCCAACTAAGGAGGATCTTGATAAGATTTACAGAAAGTGGTGCTCTTACGTAGATAAGTTATTTGAGATAGTTGAGTTCAGAGCTGACAACACTACAATCGGAATCATTCGTGACAAGCTTTATGAGTTTGGAAAGAGTGATGTGGATGAGATTATTGAAGGAAAATAATTTATAGTATTATTTTCATATTAAACAATAATGGATAAGTATTATTGAAAATATGTCTGTGTATTATCACAGGAGGTAACTATGGAAATATATAAGCCTAGTATGGATAATATAGGTTTGTTAAAAAAGTACCTTAAGCATAACAATTATTTTGGCTGCGAGTTAACCGCAGCCAATAATATTTTATGGTCAGGGTTTTATGATACCAGCTTTTGTATAGTTGAGGATATGCTTTGTTACTGTAAGGTTACAGATGGAAAACCTGTTGCATTTACATTTCCTGTAGGGGAGCACAATCCTAAGGCTGCCTTTGATAAGCTGTGTGAGTATTTTGAGGAGAATAATATACCTACTACATTCTATCTTGTTCATCCTGAGATGTTTGAGATGATAGATAGCTGGTATCCTGAAAAGTATAAAATTGAATATGGCAGAGATGAAGCGGATTATCTCTATGAATATAAGACTCTTTCGGAACTGAAGGGTAAGAAGCTGCATGGCAAGAGAAATCATATTAATAGATTTGAGGAAAATTATCCGAATTATAAATATGAAGTGATAGATAATAGTAATTACAAGGATTGTATAGAGCTTGCCATAAAATGGGAACAGGACAATAATCCTGATAACCAGGAAGATAAGAAATATGAGCTTTCTATTATAGAAAAAGCGTTAATTAATAGAGAAGAATTAGGGTTAATAGGTGGTCTGATTAGAGTAGATGAAAAAGTAATGGCATTTACATTGGGAGAGCCAATAAATGAATTATGCTTTGTGGTTCATTTTGAAAAGGCCTATGCTGATATTCAGGGTGCCTATCCAATGATCAATCGTGAATTTGTAAGAAGACAGCTAAAGGGATATAAGTTCATTAATAGAGAAGAGGATTTAGGTATTCCGGGACTTAGACATGCGAAAACTTCATATCAGCCTATAAGGTTAGTGGATAAAGGAACTGTAACGCCAAAAAAACAGGACTAGGAGATTTCTAGTCCTGTTTTTTGTTATGATTCGGTTTCTACCTTAGATTCCCACTTACCCATTGCAATTGTAACCCATATACAGAGTAAACATACTGCAATTCCTATGAGTATCTGTAGAATTGAAGTGTTACTTAAGCTGTACTCCTGATTAACCTTGTAGAAGATTGCTACAGGAGAAGTAACAATAAGTCCAAGTATACCGCAGAAGGTTGCAGATGAGTAGTGATTGAATAACCACTCTATAAGCTTGGATATGAAGAAAATTCCAAGTACACAGCCTATTGCAAATGGCGCAAGTACAAGGGCATTATTCCACATTACTTCAAAATTAAAATCCTTAAGACCTGAGATAAAATCTTTAACTGCGGTAATAATACCAAAATAATATCCAAGAATCATAAGCACTAAAGATCCGCTGACGCCAGGAATGACCATAGTAGCTGCCGCGATGATTCCTAGAAAGAATACCTTAATCATAGTTCCAGCATCTGCAGTAAGAAGAATTCCGCTTTCTGAGTCACCGTTTAAGAATGGCATTGCAAGTGAAACTGCAAAAAATATAATAAACACTAATACATTTATAGGTACAGATTTTTTGGTGTCCTTTTTCCAGCCTTCCTTTAAGGCTGCTATGATAGCTGGAACACCACCAACTATAAGACCGGTAAATGCAGCTGCTGTACAAAATGGCTGATATTTAAGAAAGTCTGTTATAATGAAGGAAAAGGCAATAACTCCAATTGCAACACCCATAGCTATAGGGAATAGAGTTTTTACACTTTTTTTAAAGTCCTTAAATAAGTTGGTTACTGATGAGATAATCTTGTCGTAGATACCAAATGATACGGCCATGGTTCCACCGCTAACGCCAGGGATAACATTGGCAATACCAACGAACATACCCTTGATTATTTCCATTAAAAATTTCATGATAGTCCCTTTCTTGATTAAAAATAATAAAAAACATTCTTACTTATATATAGTAGAAAAACATATGTATTATACTATGTGATGTTGAAAATAGCAAACTAAGAAATATTAACTTTTTATTTACTTTTATTATTGACTTGTGTCTTTTAACGTCTTTTGTTATAATCAAACGGAATAAGTGAAAAAATAGTATATTACTAGGAGATATCAAGCATGAATAAACATATGAAGAATATGAAGAAACATATAGTGCTATATATAGCTTTGCTCCTAATGCTTTTTGCAGTGGGCTGTGGAAAGGATAAGGATAGCAAGAAGGGAACCACAGAAAAAGCTACAACACAATCTGTATTTCCTATAGATCAGATGATGGCGGCATCTAAAACAGATGCTCAAGAGGACCAAACTACAAGAATGGATGAGGATGGATTTTTCCTTGCAAATGATTATGTAAAAACATTAGGTGACACAATAAATGTAAGAGTTGAGCCTAATACAGATGCCAATATATATATTCTTTTAGGTCCGGATGAGGTTGTTAGAAGAACAGGCTATAATGATGAATGGACAAGAGTTCTTATAGATGGAGATTCCTTCTATATATATTCAGATTTTGTGGTTAAGACTACAACACCTGTTGGCGCAGAGGATGACTTTAGTTTGGCTACTCCGGGAGATGCCAAGGGAGAGGTTATAGTAATAGACCCAGGTAATCAGAAGAATGTAAATGCTAATGTTGAGGAGATAGGTCCAGGTAGTGAAGAGACAAAGCAATGTGTATCAGCAGGCTTTGTTGGTAACAAATATGGAGCTAGAGAGTATGAAATTAACTTGGAATTCGCTCTCGTGTTAAAATCAGAATTAGAGCTTAGAGGTTATACAGTATACCTCACTCGTGAGATTGATGATGTAAATATTTCAAATCAGGCAAGAGCTCAGGTGGCTAATGAGGTGTCTGCAGATGCATTTATCAAAATTCAGATGAATTATAGTACAAATAGTAAGCTTACCGGTGTTATGGCTCTTTGTATGCCTGAAACAAGTATGTATAATGGTCACTTGTACAAGCAAAGCCATGATTTATCTACAAGAATTCTTCAGGGAATAACTGAGGAGGTAGATGTGGTGAATAACGGAATTTATGAGACTGATCAGATGACTACAATTAATTGGAGTATAGTGCCAGTGTCTGTTATTAAGATTGGATATCTTAGCAATGAGGGAGAGGAAGAGCTACTTATGTCCTATGATTACCAAACTAGAGTTTGTACGGGTATAGCTAATGGCTTAGACTTTTATTTTGGAAAGTAAGGAGAATTAGGGATGAGAGAATATGTATTAGTTAGTGATTCAACATGTGATCTGCCTATAGATGTTATTAAGGATTTAGGTATAAAGATATTGCCTTTTTCCTATTCTATAAATGACGAAGTATTTGAGTATTATCTAGATGAACGAGATGGAGAAATAAGTGCATTTTATGACAGACTTAGAGCGGGGGATATGCCTATAACCGCTCAGGTTAATATTCAGGCCTACGCTGATTTGTATGAAGGTTTTATTAAAGAAGGAAAGGATATACTATATCTTGCCTTTTCTTCAGGTCTAAGTGGTTCATATCAGACATCAAGACTTGCTATTGATATGGTTAAGGAGGATTATCCGGATGCCAAAATTATATCTGTAGATTCTCTTAGTGCTTCTATCGGTGAGGGAATATTCTTATATGAAGCAGCAATGCTTAAAAAAGAAGGTATGGATATTGATGCCTTGGCAAAATGGATAGAGGACAAGAGACTTGATGTTAGGCATTGGTTTATGGTGGAGGATTTATTTCACTTGAGTAGAGGCGGAAGACTTTCAGCTGTAGGGGCTGTGGTTGGTAGTGCTCTTAAGATTAAACCTATATTAAGTGTTGATGAAGAAGGCAAGCTGGTTGTTAAAGCAAAAACCAGAGGTGTAGGTAAGGCGTTAGATTTTATCATGTCAAAGGTTAAGGAAGACGGTGATGATTTGAGCAAATTGCGTGCGATAATAGGTCATGCAGATGCTTTAGATAATGCTCAGAAGCTTAAAGCTATGGCTCTAGAAGCAGGTATGAAGGAAGAGAATATTATGATAGCGCCTATTGGTCCAATCATAGGAACACACGTTGGTGCAGGTATGACTGCATTTGCATTTGTTACAAAAATGTAACAAAGTGTTGACAGATTATAAACAAGGTGTTAAAATATCGGTGTAACAAATGTGTAACAACTGTTACACCGATTTTTATTTTTGTAATTTTTTCGGAATAGGTGTTGATTATGAGTAAAAGAACTAAGTCAAAGCTTAGAGATTTCAAAATATTTCTTTCAAAAGAGGTTTTTAACGGAAGATATGTTGTTAGAAATATTTTGGTTATGACAATAATAGCGGCATTGATTGCTACTACAGTTGGAACTACAGTTTTGGCAGCACAGGATAATGTTACAGAGGTTGAGGTTGAAAAGCCAATTCCTAAGAGCTATAGTATTAACTCTTTGGATACTGATGTAATAAGTATGGATTCTATAGGTTACCTTTTAGCAGAATTAGACGCTGATTCAGCAACTGGTGTTGAAGCTAATGAGACTATCGTAGTTTCAGGCACAAACACTACAAAGGGTATTGTGACAGATAATGATGTGTTCGTAAGAGCAGAGGCTTCTTATATGGGTGACGTTATTGCAACAGCTTACCTTGATGAGGAGTACGTAGTGGACAAGAGTAAGTCAGATGACGAGTGGGTTTGTATCGTTTTAGATGACAACAAGCTTGGATATATTAATGCAATGTTTATTACAGTAGGCGAGAATGAGGAGCAGGAAACTGAAGCTGCTGATGAAGATGCAGAAGAGGTTGAGGGTAATATTGTAGCGGTTACAGGTGGTGTGACTGAGACAGAGTCAAGTAGCTCACAGGTTAAGCCGGTTCAGGAATCTGGTACAGCAGAGAAGGTGGATGACACACCAGAACCAACTACTGAAGCTGTTGTAGAAACTCCTACACAGGATGCAACAGAAGAAACAACAGAATCAACTTCTGGCGACACAACAGAAGAAACTACAGAATCAACTACTGAGGCTCCTGTTACAACAGAGCAGGAAAGCTCAGATAAGCCTTATAGAGAGGATGCAGTGGTTAACGCAGGAGTTCCTGTAGAGACTACATATAGAGCTGCTATAACATTAAGTGAAGAGGATATTAATCTTCTTGCTACTATTGTAACTCTTGAAAGTGGTGGAGAGTCCTATGACGGACAGCTTGCAGTTGCTAATGTTATTATTAACAGACTCAACTCAGGTCATTGGGGTAATACAGTAGCGGATGTTGTATATGCACCAAATCAGTTTAGCTGTACATCATCTCCTATGTTAGACTATTACTTAGCTAATGGAGCTCAGGAGAGTGCAAGACAGGCTACACTTGAGGCACTTTCAGGTGTTAACAATATTGGTAACTATATGTGCTTTAGAGCAATATATGTAACTAATCTTGAGAATTATTCAGTATATTCTGTAATAGGAAACCACGTGTTCCACTAAGTTAATAAAGAAGAAATGTTACTCCGGTACATAGTATGATATGTACCGGAGTTTTTATATTTTCTTGTAATAAAAGTTGCTTGTGTTAACATATATAACTCCATAAAACTTTTTGGTTCAATCGTATATTGAATATAGAAAGATTTATGGAGGTTGTTATGAATAATAAGAAATGGAGAATTGCATTAGTTAGCATATTTTTAGTTGTTGTAATGGCAGTAGTTGTGTGTATCTTGATTGTGCATAAATCGGAAGACAAATCTCAAAATGGAGAGGGTGGTGTTACTATGTCTGATGTGGATGGGGTGAATACTACTACAGAGGAATATATAGATTTTACCACTGACGATTGGACTAGCTTTGAGTTTGCTCTTAATAACAAGGTATATACCTGGCCGGTAACATATTCTGAACTTACAGCTGATGGATATGTGATAAAATATGATGAAGATGTTGACTATGAGAATTCCGAAGAATTTTTATCAAGATTTCATACTATGTATCATAAGGATAATAGTGAAATATGGTTTTCCGTAAGCTTTGAGGAATCTACAGAAGTGAAGACAGAAACAGCGGATTATTATGTAGAAAGTATTGTGGTTCATGGCGGAAGTTCAGAGCCTCAAGGTGGGTTTATTCTTTGTAATGGCGTAAAAACCGGTATGAGCTATGACCAGGTAGTAGCTTTGATGGGTGCAGAGGTTAATAAGGATTATTACGATGGAGGTAGTGGTGATCGATTTGATGTTAGATATGAGAATGAAGATGGTACACGTATGCTTAAGATGACCTTCGAGGATGATGAGCTAGAGACCATTAACCTATATGATTTATCTAGTCAGCTTGAGGAAGAAAGCTTAAAAGATTATAGTAAGGATTGGGAAAACCTGGTGTTTACACTGAATGGAAAAAACTATACTTGGCCTATTTCCTATAATCAGTTAATTGAAGATGGCTATAGTGTTGTAGAAAAAAGCTACGAGGAATACACCGATGACCCATTAAGCTGCAATGAATTTATGTGGGATGAGGATGACAGAAAATATACTTTCTCTGTTAAATTTATAAAAAAATCCCAGGATGCAGCTCTGACAGATTCTTATGTAGAAGGACTTGTATTTTATGATTGGGGAAATATTCCTAATTATAGAATGGAGCTGGGAAATGGAATTGGTTTTGACAGTAGCTATGATGATGTTGTGGAAAAGATGGGAAAACCAACTACAGAAGGTCTCATATCAGGTGGTGGAACCACTTATGCATATAATGCCACCTACAAAAGTGGGGATGGCTTGCGTATGATAGAATTTATATTCGATAGTTCATATGGTGTATATCGGATAAGTATATATAATTTAGAAGAAGTGGAAGTATAAAAATACCCCGGCACATATTTGTGTCGGGGTATTTGAAAATACATGTGTATTACTTGTCTCTCTTAGCGTCAAGCATTCCACGAACCTTCATAGAAAGACCGAAGAGGTTAATGAAGCCCTCTGCATCCTTGTGATCATAAAGGTCACCAGTTGTGAAGCTTGCAAGCTCCTCTGAATACATGCTGTATGGAGAAGTAGTACCAGCCTTAATGATGTTACCTTTGTAAAGCTTGAACTTAACCTCACCAGTTACACGCTCCTGGCTCTTCTCGATAAATGCCTGAAGTGCCTCACGAAGTGGGCAGTACCACTTACCTTCATAAATCATATCTGCATACTTGTCTGAGATAATCTTCTTGAATGCAAGAGTATCTCTATCAAGGATAAGCTCCTCAAGCTGCATATGAGCCTCCATAAGGATTGTTCCACCTGGAGTCTCGTATACACCACGTGACTTCATACCAACTACACGGTTCTCGACGATATCGATGATACCAACACCGTGCTTTCCACCAAGTCTGTTAAGCTCACGAACGATGTCTGAAACCTTCATCTCCTTGCCGTTAACTGACTTTGGAACACCCTTCTCAAATGTCATTGTAACATACTCAGCATCATCTGGTGCCTTCTCTGGATGAGTTCCAAGTACAAGAAGGTGATCCCAATTAGGCTCCTGTGAAGGATCCTCAAGCTCGAGACCCTCGTGGCTGATATGCCATAAGTTTCTATCACGGCTGTATGATGATGAAGCGTCGAATGGAAGGTCAATTCCATGCTGCTTACAATATTCAATCTCGTCCTCTCTAGACTGCATAGTCCACTCATCCTGTCTCCAAGTAGCGATAACCTTAAGGTCTGGAGCAAGAGCCTTTATATTAATCTCGAATCTTACCTGATCGTTACCCTTACCTGTAGCGCCGTGGCAGATAGTAGTTGCATTCTCCTTACGTGCAATCTCAACAAGCTTCTTAGCGATAAGTGGTCTTGCAAATGAAGTACCAAGGAGATACTTGTTCTCGTATGTAGCGTTAGCCATAACACCAGGAACGATGAAATCGTCACAGAACTCATCTACAACATCAAGTATGTAAAGCTTCTCCGCACCTGAATACTTAGCTCTTTCCTCTAAGCCCTCAAGCTCGCTTTCCTGTCCAACATCGATACATACACAGATTACTTCGAAACCGTAAGTTTCCTTTAACCAAGGTATAATGGCAGTAGTGTCAAGTCCGCCAGAATACGCAAGAATAACTCTTTCCTTCATGTTTATTTCCTCCTAAAAAATCATTAGCTTTAGTATAACCCTTAAAATAATATTATGCAATATGTAAAATTAAAATTTTATGCATAAAAAATGTATAATATACAAAAAATATGCATAAAATAATAAAAATATTCACATTTTTCCTATATAAGTGTTGCATATTTTTATAAGTGGTTGTATAATCGAGTGAGTATTAAGAGAAAGAGGCGATTATTATGGTAAAGGTTGGTATTATTGGATCAACAGGATATGCAGGACAGGAGCTTGTTAGAATTCTTTTAGGACACAAGGATGCGGAGATAGTTTGGTATGGTTCTAGAAGCTACATAGATAAGGATTATTCTGAAGTATACGGAAATATGTTCCAGATAGTTGATGCAAAGTGTATGGATGATAATATGGAGGAGTTAGCTGACAAGGCAGATGTTATATTTACAGCAACTCCGCAGGGACTTTGTGCATCCCTTGTTAATGAAGATGTACTTTCAAAGTGTAAGATAGTAGACCTTTCAGCTGACTTTAGAATTAAGGATGTTGCTACATATGAGAAGTGGTATGGAATAGAGCACAAGAGTCCTAATTTTATAGATGAGGCAGTATACGGTCTTTGTGAGATAAACAGAGAGGATATTAAGAAGGCAAGACTTATTGCTAACCCAGGCTGTTATACAACCTGTTCCATCCTTTCTCTATACCCATTAGTTAAGGAAAAGATGGTTGATGTAAATACTATTATCGTTGATGCAAAGTCAGGTACCTCAGGTGCAGGTAGAGGTGCTAAGGTAGCTAACCTTTTCTGTGAGGTTAACGAAAGCTTTAAGGCTTATGGTGTGGCTAGCCATAGACACACTCCTGAGATAGAGGAGCAGCTTGGCTATGCATATGAGGGAAACCCACTTCTTATAAACTTCACACCACACCTTGTTCCTATGAACAGAGGTATCCTTGCAACCTCCTACGCTAATCTTACAGGTAAGTATAGCTACGAGGACATCAAGGCAGTATATGAGAAGTATTATAAGGATGAATATTTTATAAGACTTTTAAATAAGGGTGTTTGCCCAGAGACCAGATGGGTTGAGGGAAGCAACTTTGTAGATATAAACTTCGTAGTAGATGAGAGAACAAACAGAGTAGTGGTAATGGGTGCTATTGATAACCTTGTAAAGGGTGCAGCAGGCCAAGCAGTTCAGAATATGAACCTTATCATGGGTTTAGATGAGATGGAAGGCCTTAAGATGCCACCAATGTTCCCATAAAGAGGAGGAAATGAGTATGAAAATAATCGACGGCGGTGTAACCGCACCTATAGGCTTTAAGGCTGCAGGAACTCGTGCAGGTATTAAAGCAGGTAAGACGAATAAAGATATGGCTATGGTATATTCAGATGTACCGGCAGCTGCTGCAGGTACATTTACTAAGAATATTGTTAAGGCTGCCCCTGTTCTTTGGGACAAGAAGGTATGTGAGGCAGGCGTAGCACAGGCTGTAGTAATTAATAGTGGTATTGCAAATGCATGTACTGGCGATGTTGGATATCAGAACGCAGTAGATTCAGCTAAGATGGTAGGTAAAGCCTTAAATGTAAATCCTGAGCAGGTGCTTGTAGCATCTACAGGAGTTATAGGCTTTTATCTTCCTATGGATGTTATTGAAAGTGGAATCAACCTTCTTAAGGATATGATTACAGATACAAGAGAGGCTTCTGTTGATGCAGCTACAGCTATTATGACTACAGATACTCATAAGAAGGAGTATGCTGTTGAATTTGAGCTTTCAGGTAAGAAGGTTACTATGGGTGCTATGTGTAAGGGCTCAGGTATGATTCACCCTAATATGGGAACTATGCTTGGATTCATTACAACAGATGCAGATATAGATGCAAAGCTTCTTCAGAAGGCCTTAAGTGAGACCATTGAGGACACATTTAATATGGTATCAGTAGATGGAGATACTTCGACTAATGATACAGTAGTAGTTCTTGCAAATGGTATGGCAGGAAATGCTAAGATAATTTCAGAGGATGCAGATTATAATACATTTAAGGAAGCCCTTATGGAGGTAAATACATATCTTGCTAAGCAGATTGCTGCTGATGGTGAGGGAGCTACAAAGCTTTTTGAGGTTAATGTGGTAGGTGCACCGGATAAGGAAACTGCTAAGATACTCGCTAAGTCTATAGCAACATCTAATCTTACAAAGTGTGCAGTATACGGAAATGATGCAAATGTAGGTCGTATCCTTTGTGCTATGGGGTATTCAGGAGCACAGTTTGATCCATACAAGGTTGATGTGACTGTATCAAGTAGCAAGGGCACAGTAAAGCTTGTGGAAAATGGTATGTATGCTAAGTTCGATGAGGACCAGGCTACAGATATTATGAAGGCTGATGTGGTTGTTGCTACAGCTGATATTAAGGCAGGCAATGAAAAAGCTACAGCTTGGGGTTGCGATTTGACCTATGATTATGTTAAGATAAACGCTGATTATCGTTCATAATTATTTATTGATAGAATATTAGAGCATAATGATTGATTCAAGCTGTGATGCTGCCCTTACTACTATAATATATGTAGTTGCTGTTGGCTTAGGATTAATCTTGTTTGTAAGGAGATATTAAGATGGTTATAAGGAAGGTAGAGGACATGGTTAATAATGATTCAATGGATTTAATCCTTGAGAAGGCACAGACTCTTATTGAGGCATTACCATACATCCAGAGATTCAATGGTAAGAGAGTAGTTGTTAAGTACGGCGGAAGTGCCATGATAGATGAGGCGCTAAAGTACAATGTAATTAAGGATGTTGCACTTCTTAAGCTTATCGGTCTTGAACCAATCGTAGTTCACGGTGGCGGTAAGGAGATAAGCGCATGGCTTAATAAGATTGGCAAGGAGACTGAATTTATAAATGGACTTCGTGTCACAGATGAGGAAACTCTTGGTGTCGCCGAGATGGTTTTATCAAAGGTTAATAAGAGCCTTGTATCTATGCTTCAGCAGCTTGGAATGAAGGCAGTAGGTCTTAGTGGTAAGGATGCAGGTCTTCTTCAGGTTAAGAAGAAGCTTAGCGGTGGTAAGGATATAGGTTATGTAGGTGAGGTTGTTGCTACAGACAGCACAATCCTTGATACTCTTATCAGCAATGATTTCATACCTGTAATTGCACCTATAGGACTTGGTATAGAGGATTTCCATGGTTATAACATAAATGCAGATGATGCTGCTTGCGCTATCGCAACTGCTCTTAATGCAGAAAAGCTTGTATTCTTAACTGATATTGAGGGTGTATTCGTAGATCCAACAGATAAGTCAACTCTTATCTCAGAGATGGATATTAACGAAGCTCAGGAATTTATCGACAATGGTGTTGTTGGTGGTGGAATGCTTCCAAAGCTTCAAAACTGTATCGAGGCTATGAAGAACGGAGTATCAAGAGTGCATATGCTTGATGGTAGACTTCAGCATTGTCTTCTCCTTGAGTTCTTTACTGAGAAGGGTATCGGAACAGCTATTCTTAAGGAACCATTGTTCTAAAATATTGAGTATTACTACAGGTTGACGCCATAAAACGTCAACCTGTTTTTTGCATAAAATTAAGTGATTAATGACGAAAAATGTAACAGAGTAAAATAAAGTTGTTAAAACTATTGTAATATTTTTTGAATTTTTGTAAAATGGTTTGTGTGTGGTCTGGCATTGTGAAATACTTTTAGCGAGGTGTTTCATATGCGTAGAAAACTGAATATAATATGTGCTGTCATATTTATTGTTTTAAATTTAACTGCTTGTAGCAAAAAAACGGTTAATTATATACCCACGAATGCCGATGATAATATTGTTGCTTGCAGCACAGAATGTGCGTCTGAGGATGTAGCTCAGGATGGCTCTATTATAGGTAGCATGAATGAGACTAATGATACAGATGATAGCGATGCTGATAATAACAGTGAAAATGTTTATGATGATAGCAACGCGAATTATAACGGAAGCAGTAATGCAAATAATGATGCGGAAGACAACATAGGTAATAGCGGAGATACTGAAACGATTGTTGAAGAAAATGTACCTGTACATGTGTGTGGAGCGGTGAATAGTCCAGGGCTTTACTATATGCCAGAGGACAGCCTTAAGGCAGATGCGCTTTCCATGGCTGGAGGTTTTACCCTTGATGCAGCCGTTGATTATGTTAATCTTGCTGAGATGATAACCTATGGAGAGAAGATATATTTTCCGTATAGCTATGAGCTTGAAGATGGCTATAACCTTAATGACCAAGGGTTAGGTCAGGGTGATGATGCCACAAGTAATCTGGTTAATATTAATACAGCAACTAAGGATGAGCTTATGACATTGCCTGGCATAGGAGAAAGCAAGGCAGAGGCCATAATAAAGTATCGTGAAAGTAATGGACCGTTCCAAAGTACTGAGGATATTACTAATATCCCGGGGATAAAGGAAGGTGTCTATAATAATATAAAAGAACACATTGTTGTGAATTAAGAGGTGTCAGATGAAAAAGGTACTAGTAGTAGATGATGAAAAGTCAATAGTTAAGGGTATAAAGTTCAGCTTAGAGCAGGACGATATGCAGGTTGATGTTGCTTACGATGGAGAAGAAGCCTATGAGATGGCTAAGGCTAATGAGTATGACATTATTCTTCTTGATATTATGCTTCCTGGATATACAGGACTTGAGGTTTGTCAGATGATTAGAGAGTTTTCTGATGTTCCTATTGTTATGCTTACTGCAAAGGGCGATGATATGGATAAGATTCTTGGCCTTGAGTATGGTGCTGATGATTATATAACAAAGCCATTTAATATTCTTGAGGTAAAGGCTAGAATTAAGGCTATCCTTAGAAGAAATACTAAGAATGTTCCTAGCAAGGAGGAGACTAAGGTAATAGAGACTAAGGGACTTAAGATTGACGTGGAAAGCAGAAGAGTGTATATCGAGGGTAAGGAGGTAAATCTTACAGCTAAGGAATTCGATCTTGTATATCTTTTGGTATCTAATCCTAACAAGGTTTACTCTAGAGAACAGCTTCTTCAGACTATTTGGGGACCATCATATCCGGGAGATGCTCGTACCGTAGATGTTCATGTAAGACGTCTTAGAGAGAAGGTTGAGACTACTCCTGCTGAACCTAAGTATATTCACACTAAGTGGGGAGTAGGTTATTACTTTCATCAGTAGTAATTAGTCTCTAGGCAAGTTAATAGAGATTTGACAAAAAGTAAGAAATATTAATTACTTAGATAATAGATAACAAAGTGGGCTGTGACAGCTAGGAATAATATGATTAAAAATTATTCTGGTTCACAGCCCATTTTGTTTTACAGCATATTGAGTAAGGTGTTTTTTAGATTATCATCAGCGAAGGATATCTCTATACTGTTTTTATTTAGTGTTATAATATCTTCTTCTCTGATACTTAGTTTTTCCATAGCTAGACTAAGCTCAGTTTTTATACTTGTGTTGCTTACTGTTCTATTGTCTGTGTTGATGGTGGCAATAAGTCCCTTATCCAAGAAGGTTCTTAGTGGATATGAGCTATATTCATCCCAAGCCTTAGTTTGGAAATTAGATACAGGACAAAGCTCTAAGCCGATGCCTTTGTTCTTTATATCCTCCATAAGCTGAATATCCTTTATTAGGGCAATTCCGTGCCCTATTCTGGTGGCTCCGTATTCCATGGCAAGGCGTACATTTTGAGCTCTGCCACATTCTCCTGAATGTATGGTAAATGGTATACCCATATCCTTTGCTTTTTTGAACAGAGCTTCAAAGCTTTCGTTTGGAAACATGGATTCGTCTCCCGCTAAATCAAGGGCACATATACCATGACCTACATAATCGTACATAGTATCCAGGATTTTTGTATTTGTTTCTGGGCTGTGATGTCTCATGGCACAGAGAATTATGTTTGAATGAATACCGTATTTTTCTAATCCAAGCTTAGTGCCTTCAATAGCTGCTTCATAAACTTGCGTAAGAGAAAGACCATTTTCTAGGCTGCAGTTAGGTGCGAAGCGAAGCTCTATATATTTTATTCCATCAAGAGCTGCTGATGCTAAAACATCTAAAACTCCATTAGTGATACTGTCACTAGTTTGGATTGCTTTAATTGGAAGGTCGAAGCAACCTAAATATTTAGTTAAGCTAGAGCAGTCGGCTGGGGCAGATAACACTTCTTTTAATTGAGTATCGTCTCTAGTATCTCCTGTGTATTGTCTTATAAAATTAGTGGAGAATGAACCGTCTAAATGACAGTGAAGATCCAATAATAAATTGTTTGAATATGTATTAGCTTGCATATAGCACACCTCCTGACTTTGCGTATATAACTATTTTATCAGCAATCAATATTATAAACAAGTGTACTTAAATTTCTTGAATGGATAAATTAGGTGTGTTATGATGTGATAAGCGACTATTTGAAAGAGAGAAAAGCTGTGGCCAAATTTAAATTTAAAAAAGTTAATATAAGCCTGAAAGCATTTATAATTTCTTGTATTATAGCTATTGGTGTATTAATAGTTGGAGTTACCTACTGTGTATATAATAGAGTATATTACCGAGAGTATAAGGAAGATATAGAGAAGACTATAATTGAGAATTGTCATATGCTTGAGGAAGAGCTTTTAACTAATGGAATGACTGTAGATAATCCTCAGGACTTGAATTATCAGATAGACACAGTTGGTGCTATGCTTGATGCCAGGGTTATGATTATTAATGGAGAATATCGTGTAATTAAGGATACCTTTGGTGAGAGAACCAGCAGTATCATAGTTAATTCAGAGGTTATAGCAGTTATGTCGGGTAATGTTGATTACTACATCGAAGAGCAAGCACCGGGGTATATTAGATGTATATATCCTGTAGTTGGTGAAGAGGGTGTTGCCGGAGTGATAATAATTACTGCATCCTTGGATGAGGTGAACAGATTGTCTGAAGGCGCTAATAAGCAAACCTTTATATTTGGTGCTTTAGTTGTTTTTGTATGTGTGCTTTTGGCTATTGTAATTGGAATATTAAGTGTTAGAAGCATGAAGATTTTGAACAGACATATGGAGCAGGCTAAGGAGGGGGGATTTGACGAACAGATTCCTGTACAGGGCTTTAAGGAGATGAGGGCCCTTACTGATAATTATAATGATACTATGAATAAGCTTGCTGTACTTGATTCAACTAGACAGGAATTCGTGTCTAACGTGTCTCATGAGCTTAAAACGCCGATTACATCCATGAAGGTATTGGCTGAGTCTTTGATTCAGAATGAAGAGGCTGATTTGCCAATGTATAAGGAGTTCATGAGTGATATATCTGAGGAGATTGAAAGAGAGAGTAAAATAATCTCAGATCTGCTCACTCTTGTTAAGATGGATAAAAAATCTGCAGCTATGAATATCGAAGAGGTGGATATCAATGCGCTTTTAGAGATAATCCTTAAGAGAGTAACACCGATTGCTAACAGCCGTGGCATAGAGATTACCTACGAAAGCTATAGAGAGGTTAAGGCGGAGGTTGACGAGGTTAAGCTTAGTCTTGCCCTTACTAATATTATAGAAAATGCAGTTAAGTACAATGTAGATAATGGCTGGGTCAAGGTGACTCTTAATGCAGACCACAAAAACTTCCATATTAAGGTGGCAGATTCAGGAGTTGGTATTCCAGATGATTGTAAGGAACAGGTTTTTGAAAGATTTTACCGTGTTGATAAGGCCAGAAGCCGTGACACAGGTGGTACAGGACTTGGTCTTGCTATAACTAAGAATGTTATCCTTATGCATAAGGGAACAATAAAGCTTTACAGTGAGTCTGGAGAGGGCTCCACATTTACCATTAAGATACCTATAAAGCGAGTGGAGAATTAAAACCATGAAGAAAAGATTTATAATCAGTTTAATAGCGGTTTGTATGATGGTATTATGGGGATGTAAGGCTGATTCTGATACGTCAACAGAGGTATCCACAGTGAGTGAAGATAATTCTGTTTATTTATATTATCCTTCAGGGGATAGTATAGAAAAGAATGGTACACCATATCAGCTCAAGCAACCAGATTCCATAATTCCTTCAGTGGAGGAGGTAATGACTGCAAGCTTAGAGAACTATGATGGGAAGCTGGAGAGCTATACCTATATGGTTGATGATGATAATAATGTTACAATACAAATCATTATGGCGGAGGAGCCAACCAGAGAATATTGTCTGCTCACTATGGCAGCAGTGTCGGATACGCTTTTTCAGATGGATATGGTGCAGAGTGTTAAGCTTACCCTGGTAAATGCTGATGGGGAAGCCTTAGATTCTAAGCTTATGCTGAGAAATACTATATACCATTATGATTCGGCGTCCAATAATGTGGAAAAACAATTGAAATTCTATAAAGCAGCTAAGGGTGGCCAGGGCTTAGAGGGGCTTAGCGGAACCTTGGTGTTAGATGATAATGTTTCTTTGGCGGAAAATGTAGTTTATAAGCTAGAGGAGATTAATGCAATCCCTGAGGACACAAAAGTTAACTCTCTTCATATTATTTCCGGAGTATGTTATTTGGATTTAAGTGAAGAGTTTTTAGGAGATGTAGCTGATACTAAAAGTGATCAGGTTGTGTATTCGGTTGTCAATTCTCTAACAAGTCTTACAAGTATAGAAAAGGTTAAGATAACCGTAGAGGGCGAAGAAATTGAATCCTATAGAGGAACAGTGGATCTAAGAAAGCCCTTATCATTTAATAGTGAAATCATAAAATAAACCCAAGGAGTAATATGAATAAGAGACCTTTGTTTTGGGCAGTAATGTGCTTTGCACTTGGAGAGGTGTTGTACATAGTTGCTGATAAAGGTAATAAAATAAGCACGACATTAGTGGTGCTTATTTGTCTTGCTATTATATATAGAAAACTAAAGGTAAAATGGTTTAAAGTAGTTGTCTATTCCCTTATGCTTATGGTGGGTTTTCTTAGGATCAGTTGGGAGGATGCATGCTATCCCTATTATAAGCTGTTTGGTCCGGTAGAATATGAGATAGGGGAGGCTTATTATGGTGGTTATTCTGTAGAGCATTTGACGGCACAGTATGGTAATGCACTTTGTTGGAAGGATTCTAGTGATGAATACGGGTCTTATTCTCAGGAGTACAATAATCTAGGAAGATATACAAATATAAATGGCGCAGGAGTAGTAGAGGATGTAACAACAGGTGGCTCTGGCTATAATCTTACAGTACTTATAAATTACAGTGAAACAGATAGGGGAAATATAGGTAATTCCTACAGAATAATTCTCTATGGAATAGCAGAAAAGTATAGTATTGGTGATTGCGTAAGAGTAGAGGGAGAGCTTGTGGCTTTTGTACCAAGGGGAAATCCTGGTGAGTTTAATCGGGGGAATTATTATAAAGCAAGAGGAATAGTTGGATATAGCTTTCAAGGTGCCATGCTTGTGTCTTGGGTAGGTAAGGATGATGGCCTATGGTATAGGCTTAAATCTGTGCTTTACGGGTTTAGAGATGAATTGGAAAAATCCTTAGAAGGTATATGTGATGATGATAGTAAGGGCTTATATTCCGGAATTTTACTCGGGGATAAAGCCGATATACCTGATAAGGATATGCTGTTATACAGAATGTCGGGAATAGCACATATATTTGCAATTTCAGGGCTTCATATTGGAATAATAGGAGGTGTTCTCTATAAGCTTCTTAGAAAATTCGGTATAAGGTTTTTGCCTTCATCCATTTTGGCAGTTGGCTTGACTGTTTTGTATGGTATTATGACCGGGTTTAGCTTTTCTACCATGAGAGCTATAGTGATGCTTGGACTATCTCTGCTTGGAGAAGTGCTGGGACGTAGGTATGATTTGCTTACAGGCATTGGCCTGGCTCTAGGTGTACTGCTTATAGGACAACCCTTTAGAATACTTGATGGAGGGCTATTGTTAAGCTTTGGTGCTGTGGCAGGAGTGGCGGTTTCAAAATATATTGTAAAGCTTTTTGAGAATATAAAGAGCTTTAGACAGCTTCAAAGGAAGAAAACCAGAAGGCTTTATAGTATGGTTTCAAGTGTAATATTCGCAATGGGTATTAATCTTGTGACGGTACCGCTAATTGCATATACATATTTTCAAATTCCATTATATGGAGTTTTGTTGAATGTTATAATAGTTCCTCTTATGTCTTTAACAGTTTTTTGCGGATTTTTTGGTGTTTTGCTTGGGCTTGTTAATCAGTTTTTTGCTAGGCTGGTAATTCTTCCAGGAGTATGGTCCTTGAAAATTTATCAGGGTATGTGTACACTGTTTCAGGAACTGCCCTTTGATGTAATAAATACAGGGAAACCGCATATTATTGAGCTAATAATTTATTATAGTGTTTTATGTGTAAGCTTGATATGTCTAAATCCATCATATATTTCTAGGCTTAGAAAATGGATTCACCATAGGAAAAAGAAATGGATACCTTATATGCAATTACGTATAGTAGGATGCTTGGTTGCAGCAATGGCTATTATTATTGGTTCCGCAGGAGTTATTACTGTAAGGTGTCTCTATGATAGAGAGAAGGTTATATTTTTAGATGTTGGGCAGGGAGATGGAACATTAATTAAGACTGCAAATGGAACTAATATAGTGGTTGATACGGGTTCTACCACCAATGATAGCCTTGGTGAATATGTGGTATATCCTGCACTTCTTGCTGAGAATATGGGACATATAGATTATTGGTTTATATCTCATCTTGATGAGGATCATACTAGTGGTCTGGAGTATATGCTCAGTTTAGAGATAGATGTTGGAATTACAATAGATAATATAGTCCTAAGTAGGAATGTGAAAGAATTTGGAAGCGATTCACTAATAGAATTAGCCATTGCTAAAGGTATTAATATAATATATATGCAGCAGGGAGATGTACTTACAGATAAAAGCTTTGTTATAGAGGCTGTTCATCCAGGGGATACATTTGAACTTGAAGATAAGAATGAACAATCCCTGGTATTATCCTACAAAACGGATAAAATAAGTATACTTTTTACAGGAGATATAGGAGAACAGGGGATAAATGCAATAATGAAGGATGGGATAATATCAGGTAGATACAATATTTTAAAGGTGCCACATCATGGGTCAAAATATTCTTATTCCATGCTGTTTTTGGATAAGCTTGAGGCAGAGGTGGCTGTGATTTCCTGTGCTGAAAGGAATTCCTATGGACACCCACATAAGGATATGTTAGAGGGATTAATTTGTAGCGGCTGTGATATATATAGAACAGATAATATGGGAGCAATAAGTATATATCCCCAGTAGGATAATGCTGTGTTTCGTGGCTTAATAAGGAAAATATTCTTTTTACTTAATAAATAATATGATATACTGTAATGGTGTATTGGGTATGAAATACACTGTGTTTTACAGTTGAAAAACTTGTATATTATTAAATTTAGTGGTGTGGATTGTCCCAATTTATAATAACCCCTAGGGCTTGGAGAGTATATGGCGGAGAGAAAAACAACAAAAAATAGAATAAATGGCATGGATATTATAGCCTCTCATATAAAGTCAGGAGAATTTTCCAGGGTATATCTTTTACATGGCGAAGAGACATATCTTATGCGTCAGTATAGAGACATACTGATAGATGCTCTGATTGATAAGGATGATTCTATGAATTTTGCCAGCTTTAAGGCTGAGAAAACAAATCCTGAGGATGTGGCTGGATTCATTCAGACTATGCCTTTCTTTGGAGATAGAAGAGTGGCATTGGTTGAATATAGCGGTTTTTTTGAGAAGGCTGATAAGAAGCTACTGGTTATGGTTGAAGATATTCCTGATACCTCAGTGCTAATCTTTATGGAGACTGCAGTTAAGAAGGAAGTACTTTATAAAAAGGTAGAGTCAATAGGTACGGTGGCAGAATTTTCCACACCTAATGAAGGTATGCTGACTAACTGGATTGCTAAAAAGGTTAATGACGAAGGTCTCAAAATAGAAACAGCTGCCATAAGATTGCTGCTTGAAAGTATTGTTCAGGATATGAATAACATATCTAATGAGGTTGACAAGCTAATATTCTATTGTAAGGACAAGGGAGCTATAACTACTGCTGATGTAGAGAAGATGTGCGTTAGTCAGGTTGAGGGCAAAATATTTGAAATGTTAGATGCATTGTCCAGGAAGGATGGTCGTACCGTTATAGCTCTGTATGAGGACCTGGTTTATCTAAAGCATCCATATAGATTGATGCTTACAAATATTGCTAATAACTTTAGAAGAACCATGAAGGTTAGAGCTTGTATGGATGAGGGAAAAAGCTTTGGCGAGATAGTGACCATATTAGGAATGAAGGAATATCCGGTTAAGAAGCATATGGGTCTTGCAAAGCAATATGATTATAAAAGACTAAAGGAATATGTGGAAAGATGTAACCTGGCTGATACTCAGATAAAAACCTATGTAATGAATGAGAAGATGGCTATGGATATGCTTTTGGCAGATTTGTTGAAGTAGTTATAGGTGGAATAAGAAATTGAGTTAAGATAATAAATATGCTGATGAATTATTGATATTGAAGTTTTATATAATAAAAAAGAGACGGATTACCGTCTCTTTTTTATTATTCATATATAAGAATTAAGCAATCTTGTTAACAGCGATTGTTAAACGAGAAATCTTTCTTGCAGCTGTGTTCTTGTGGTATACACCCTTTGATGCAGCCTTGCTGATCTCTGAAGTAGCAACCTTAAGAGCAGCCTCAGCAGCAGCCTTATCGTTAGCTGCGATAGCGGCCTCAACCTTCTTAATCATAGTCTTAACCTTAGACTTGATTGCCTTATTTCTCATTGTTCTAGTTTCGATTACAAGAATTCTCTTCTTAGCAGATTTAATGTTTGCCATGACAACAAAACCTCCATAAATAATAAAAATAATAAGTTTAAATTAGATATATAATTATCACTTTGGTCAAGACACGAACAACACACCCACACCACTAGATATGTTGGACCAGTGAAAATATCATCTCAAGCGAATACACGCAACTCATAGGATAGCAAAAAGGGAAAATACTGTCAATACCCTTTTGACAAAAAAACCACGAAAATATGGATTTTTTATGGCATTTATCCTATCCTCTACTCACCGGTGGAGTAATTCTTAATCAGCTTGTCGTAATCGGCAATAGGCATTGGCTTGGCAAATAGGAAGCCCTGGCCGATTTCACAGTTGATTGATTTGAGCATCTCTAACTGTTCTGGAGTTTCAATACCCTCGCTGACAACCCTTATATCAAGAGTGTGAGCCATATCGATAATACTCTTAAGGATACAGGTAGCATTCTTGTCCTGGGCAGCAGAGCGGGATAAGAAATCATGGTCAAGCTTAATTACATCGATAGGTAAATCTCTAAGTAAAGTAAGAGATGAATAACCTGTTCCAAAGTCGTCCATGTTAATCTTGAAATCCCAATTTTTAAGCTGATTTAATACATCAATCATTTGAGAGTAATTCTCGGAGAAAATACTCTCGGTGATTTCAAACTCAATATAATGGTGGGGAATATAATACTTATCTACTATATTCTGCACACTGAGTAGAAAATCAGGGTGGGTAAGGGTAATTCTTGAAAGGTTAACTGAAAATGGCATCACATAGATATCATTGTCCAGGTAACGGCGTAAGGATTTACAAGCCTCTTCCAACATAAAGCAGTCAATCTGGTATATAAAACCATTTTTCTCAAAGGAAGGTATAAAGCTTGCAGGTTCCAAGAAGCCCTTTGAAGGAGAGAGCCATCTTACCAAAAGCTCTCCGCCGATAAGACCATTAGTCATAATGTCATACTTAGGCTGAACATAAGCACAGAACTCCTTGTTCTCAAGTGCGCCGTGCATGCTGTTCTCGATTTGAGCCTCATTAAGCACTCTCTTATGGTATTCATCATCGTAGAATGCATAGGATATACCCATAGAAAGATCTACAGATTTTTCGGCCATCATAGCTCTGTCTACCAAACGGTTGATTGAGTAAGAATGCATAGTCTCGTCAATGATTAAAATACCTGTGATGAAGTCAACCACAAATCTGTCCTGTATAAGCTTGCAGGCATCGTGGATTTCGTTCTTGATGTGATTGAAGGTATCCATAAAGCTTTCCTGATTTTTGTAATGGATAAGCATTATGAATGTATCACTTATAACTCTGGCGAACACTTCACCATCCTGAAGGTATTTGTTCAGTACATCAGAGACAGCCTTAAGTGTTCTGTCACCAACTGTATGACCGTAGGTTTCATTAATGTATTTAAAATTCTTAATATTAAAATAGAACATTACATAGTCTGTGTCAGGGTTGTTGTTCAATATATCCTGAGCATCAGTTTTAAACTTTTCGTAATTGCCATAGCCAGTAACAATATCTTTATAGGAAGCTTCGGCGATTCTCTTTTCTATAGTAATGTTTTGCTCAAGCTCTTGCTTTAGTCGCTCGGATTTTGTCTGCTTGTGAGTAGAAGCAGAAACTAAAAATGAATTGCTTCCGGTACTCCACTTAATAGGTGTCATATATATATCCAATAGCTCTCCTATAGTCTTGTTCATCTTAGAACACTTAGCAGGCTTGCCGTCTGTCATCTTGTGAAGGGCGCAGTCTCTACATGGACTACCCTCCTGATGAAGGCTACGATAGCACTTGCTATTGAGAGCGATATCAGGATAATACTCGTCGGATATTTCGTTGTAGTATAAAATTTCATAGGTGTCTCTATCGATTACAATCATAGGATTTTGCACCAATGAAAATGCATTGATAGTATCATCCCTAAGAGCTGATATATTCTTAAGATTTTGTTTTGCAACCACGGCCTCGGCGATTATTTTAAATAAAACCTTGTAGGCAGAAAGGTGACTTGTACTCCAGGTAGTGTCGCTATTCATAGAATAGAAGGAGATAAAGCCGATAACCTTTCCGTTTAAGACTATCTGTGATTGTATAAGTTTAGCCACACCTTCTGCAAGTGGATTCATATTTGATGAATTAAGCTTAATAAGACTAGTGTCCGATGAGTAAACTATGCCGTCTGTTCCCATGGAATCAAGCTCCTCAAATATAGTTGCAGGGGTGTGCTGTCGTCTTGCTCGATCATTGACAATGCCATCTCTACACCATTGGTGGGTACAATCTACAAAGCTTCTGTTGAAGCTGTATTCCCATATGTTGATTTTATCAATATCGTAGGTAGAGCCAATCATACCAAGAGCCTTCTCTATAGCAGTATAAGTGTTGGTACTGCCGAAAAGTACAGAGAGTAGCTCGTTGACAAGCATATCCTGAGTGTTTTCTATAGGCTTCTTTTCACGCTTGTTCTCATATTTTGCTCTGTCCATATCATCCTCGTAGCATACGTAGCAATCCTTGCCCTTAAGCTTGGCCTGATATAGAGCAGTGTCAGCATTTTCAAGTAATACACTGTATGGAATCTGGTCATTGGTTGTGGCAATACCTATACTGAGAGTAACCTTGCAGGAGCTGTTTGTGCCTGGATATAGCTCTCTTAATTTGTTGCCAATAATAGTAGCTTTCTCTGTAACTAGCTGATTGTCGTATATGTTGTTAAAGAACATACAGAATTCATCTCCACCTAAACGTCCTGCGATTCCATAGTCTCCGCACTGATCTAGGAGAGTTTTTCCTATGTCAACGATTACCTCATCACCCTTAAGATGCCCGTAGGTATCATTGATGTTCTTGAAATCATCTATATCTACAAGCATAAGGGTGCTGTAGCTGTTGCCGTTTAGCTCTCTTAAGCTTGATTTAATCTTGCTTTCTGTAGTTGCTTTGTTAAGCAGACCTGTCATAAGGTCTGTTTCGGCCTTGGTCAAAAGCTTTTGCTGTTCAACCTTTTGGGCATGAATGTTACGAAGAAGTCCAACAACTCGTATTGGATTTGAATCATCGTCATAAATTGTTGAAAATGTGGAGAAATACCACTGGTATCCACCGTTTTTGGTATTAAGCTTAAACTCGGTGGAATGATATTCAGTTCCAATCTTTGCCAGGTAAAAAAGCTCCTCTATGGCATCCTTTGTATCCAATGATACAAGGGCAGTTTTAATCATTTCCTCTGCAGGATTTTGGATAATAGCCTCACCTTCAAATATGTGATTAAATTTTTCTGCAAAGGTAATAATATCTCCATTTATGTCGTATTCATAAGGAAGCTCCTCTGATATATCTGAGATAATAAGATATTTCTGCTCCTCTAATGTTGCCTTCATCTCTGCAATTTTAAGATTGGTAACATCGGACATAACCAAGTTAACCACAGGGAAGTTGTTAGACATTTCACCTGCTCTTGCAAAGACAGCGTTAACCCATTTGATACTGTCGTCAGCGCATTTGATTCTAAAATTAACGATGGTGGAGTTTTCCTCTTCCGTAAGGTCTGCCAAGGCATCAATAACTGTAGACAAATCCTCACCTAAAACTATTGCAAGCGTACTTTTACCAAATTTCTTTTCGTATTCAGAAGGTGTATAGCCGCATAGATTATAAAAATAATTATTAGCCCAAGTGAGGGTGAGATTATTATCAAGAATGTGCTTACTAACACCACTAGGAACAGTGTTGGCAAAAATCTCAAGATCAGACTTAGCCTTAGCTGACTCGTTAGCAGCAGATTTTAAGTTTGTTATATCAGTGAATACACACTGGAGTACATCACGACCATCATTAAGAGAAAATGCCTGACCATTACAAAGTACAGTAAGTGTTTTGCCGCTTTTGTTCACGATTCTTGTCTGTACACTTACTAAATTAGATATACTAAGCTGGTAGTTGATTGAAGTAATAGCTTCTGTGAAATCCTCTACAAAAAGGAGATTGTCCAAGGTACAAATCTTCTTGGAAAGCTCTCTTGGAGAGTAGCCTGTCATATTACATAATCCTTGGTCGAAATCCAAAATATTATAAGGGGCATCTGTCTCTAAGACAAAGGTTGCCACATCATTGTTGTCCATAGGATTAATATTTAGATTATTGTTAGGAATGTTTGATAAAGGATTCTCTGCCATTGCCATTAGTAATCACCACCTTAAGATAATTGTCTGTTTTGTAAAGATAGTCCATTAAAGTAATTATAATTCATAGGAACTTGATAGGCAAGAAAAAACAAGCCAAATAACATACATTTTTTACAGTTTTTTTAGTGCTATGTTTCCTTTACATAACAAGTGCAAAATGATATAATTACTATAACTGTTGTTAATAAAATAGATGGTGAATAATAATGTTTAATAACAAAAGATATCAGGTTCTGGCAACCATATCCATAGGCATATTTATAGTGTGCTGCGCAGTGATTATGACTGCCTGGAATCGAGGAATATATGAAAAGTGCATAGAACAAGCTAGTGATAGATTTTTTATCGAATATGTTACTAAGGGATACACTACAGGAACCATTGATACAAAGTATAATAAAGAACTGGTTTCCCTAGAACTTAGTGTTAATTATGATAAATTGGCAGATGATTTTTGCAATTATTTCAAGGATGAATATAAGATAGCTGATAACACGCTAGTGGAAGATAACATAGAAGGTATCAATGCCATTAAGGTGTATTATAGATGGAGTTTGTGGATATGTGTATTTAGTATAATAGGTATAGTCTATGCTATGCTTCATCTGTACAAGGGGAGATATTATGCACCTATAACCTATGGAGGATTATGTGGCTTAGGTATTTTGGCAGTTCAAGGACTCATGCTTATTATATCTGACAATGTAGTTTTGAGTAGCTTGAGGGATATGATATTTCATGAGGATTATAGCTTTTTTAGAGAAGGAGATATGCTGCTTCACATATTACCACCGGAATATGCAAGATGGATGGGGATAGCGTATTTTTGTTTTGGAGTAGGCGTGGCCTTAGTGTTTTTCATAATTAGAGGAATTACAATCAAGAGAACGAAACCTCATAAGTTTTAGTAATTATAAAGATATAGAATAAGATATAGATTAATAATAATTTACACAGATAAATATATTTGGAGGGCTATGAGATGAAGAGAAGATTAGAGAATTGGGTCAATTGGGTGCTATATGACGAGCTTGTTAAGGGTCAGCTTAATGCACCAAAGCATTTGCTTGGTATTCATGATTATGGTGATGGTCAGGTTATAACTGTGTATCGTCCCCATGCAAGGGAGGTAAATGTTACTTCTACAACAGGTAAGAATCCGGTTCCGATGACAGAGCTTGCTCCTGATCTTTATGGAGTATATTTTGATAAGAAAAAGTACAAAGGAAGTAAGTACAAGATAGAAACTACCTATCATGATGGAACAACTGTGCTTACATCAGATTGTTATGCATTTTACGAGGAGATTATTACGGACTATGATGTATATCTTTTCGCAGAAGGTAAGAACTATGATATATATGAAAAGCTTGGCGCTCATCCTATGACAATAGATGGAGTGAAGGGTACATATTTTGCAGTATGGGCACCTAATGCAAGAAGAGTTAGTGTTGTGGGTGACTTTAATATGTGGGATGGTGCACTTAATCCTATGCAGCTACATCCGGCATCAGGTATTTATGAGATATTCATACCTGACGTTCTTCCTGGTGCAGTATATAAATTCCAGATATTAACTAGAAATGGAGATATCTTATATAAGGCTGACCCATACGGAAACTACGCTCAAATGCGTCCTGATAATGCAAATATTGTTACAGATCTTACAAAGTATAAATGGACTGATACCAAGTGGATGGAGGAGAGAAATTCTCTTTCCCGTGTGGATAGAATCAAGAGACCAATGTCTATTTATGAGTGTCACTTAGGTTCATGGAAAAAGGCAGATGAGGATTCTGGCTTTGGTTTCTATAACTATAGAGAGTTGGCGAAGATGCTTGGAGATTATGTTAAGGATATGGGATATACTCATGTTGAGGTTATGGGTATTGCGGAGTATCCATTTGACGGTTCATGGGGCTATCAGGTAACTAACTACTATGCACCAACTAGTAGATATGGTACACCGGAAGATTTCATGTACTTTGTTGATTATCTCCATAAGCAGGGAATTGGCGTTATCCTTGATTGGGTACCTGCACATTTCCCTAGAGACGCTCATGGTCTGGGACGCTTTGATGGTATGCCACTTTACGAGCATCCGGACTCAAGAAGAGGAGAGCATCCTGATTGGGGTACTTATATATTTGATTACGGTAGAACAGAGGTTGCTAACTTCCTTACTGCTAATGCATTGTTCTGGGTTGAGAAGTTCCATGTAGATGCACTTCGTGTAGATGCGGTTGCTTCTATGCTTTACCTAGATTATGGTAAGCAGGATGGACAGTGGCTTCCTAATAAGGATGGCGGTAATGAGAATTACGATGCCATCGCCTTACTTCAGAATATTAATACTGTTATGGAAGAGAGAAATCCTGGGGCATATCTTATTGCTGAGGAGTCAACTGCATGGGCGGGTGTTACAGCTCCTGCATCACTTAAGGGACTTGGTTTCTTGTTTAAGTGGAATATGGGTTGGATGAATGATTTCCTTGAGTATATGAAGCTTGATCCTTACTTTAGAAGCTTTAACCATAACAGACTTACCTTTAGTTTAACTTACACATATGCAGAGAACTATGTACTTGTAATATCTCATGATGAGGTTGTACATCTTAAGTGTTCAATGCTTAATAAGATGCCGGGCTTTGAGTTTGACAAGTTCGCGAATTTAAGAACTGCTTACGGATTCATGTTTGAACATCCTGGTAAGAAGCTTCTATTTATGGGACAGGAGTTCGCCCAGCTTAGAGAGTGGAGTGAGGCTAGAAGCCTTGATTGGTTCTTGCTTGACCAGCCACTTCATAGTAAGATGCAGAACTTTGTTAAGGCACTTAACCATATGTACACTAAGTATGACGCCCTTTACTATAATGACAATGAGGTTATGGGATTCGAGTGGATTAAGTGTGATGATGCAGAGGAAGGTATCGTAGCATTTATTAGAAGAGGAAAGACTGCCAAGGATCAGCTTATGTTCGTATGTAACTTTGTTCCTGTGGAGAAGACTACGCATCTTATCGGTGCACCATGTCTTACAAAGTACGAGGAAATCTTGAACTCTGATGCAGAGGAGTTTGGAGGTCTTGGAAGAGTTAATGGTGTGGTAGAGGCTATTGAACAGCCTTGCGACAGAATGAATTATGCAGTAAGTCTTACTATTCCACCACTTTCAGTGATGGTGTTTAGATACGATTACGTAGAGAAGAAAGCTAAAGCTATAGAGAAGAAGTCTGCAAAATAAGTAGATTGAGAAAAAAGGACGTGGAGATAACTTTTTATTACGGCCCCGTCCTTTTTTAATAAAAATTATTAATTTATTAATCTAATTTTAATCTTTCTTGCATTTTAGATTAATTTTGGTTGTGTATTATAGCACCATAAGGTAAACACAAACCAAACAAATAATCAAAAACAAGAAAAGGAGAAATGTGTTATGAGTAATATGGATAATTTAGAAAAGGTTGAGAGAATCAGAGAGAAGACAGGTGTTAGCTACGAGGATGCAAAGATTGCACTTGAGGCAAGCAATAACGATATGCTTGATGCAATCGTTTACTTAGAGAAGCTTGGCAAGGTAAATGCACCTAAGCAGTCACAGTATGTAACAAGCCCAGAGTCTTACACTTCATCAGAATTTCAGCAGGCTCAGGAAAACTACGAGAAGTCATGTAAGAAGTCAACTTTTGGAGAGAAGATGGATAGCTTTGGTCAGTGGCTTAAGAAGGTGATTAAGAGAGGCTGTGAGATAAAGTTTAATGTGGATAGATTTGAGGAAAGAGTTATCAGCATTCCGCTTATTGCATTAGTATTTATTATGATTATCGCATTCTGGTTAGTAGGAATCCTTCTTATTGTTGGTTTATTCTTTGATTATAAGTATTCATTTGAGGGAATTAATCCTACAACAGTAGATCTTAATGATTTATGTAATAAGGCATCAGATACATGTACTAGCCTTAGAGAGGATATTAAGAACGAGAAGGACGCTCGCGACAACAAGTAGTCACATATGAATAAGTAAGAGATGACAGCCACAGCCTTACCCGGTGGCTGTCCTATTCTTGCTTATACTGTATATATAAGGAGAACAATTATGAGCAAGATATTGATTATTGAGGATGAGGCAAATATAGCAAGATTTATAGAGCTAGAGCTTAAGCATGAGGGCAATGAGGTGGACAAGGCCTTAGATGGAAGAACTGGACTTGATATGGCTCTTGCCGGAGGTTATGACCTTATCTTATTAGATGTTATGCTTCCTGTGCTAAATGGTTTGGAGGTATTAAGAAGAATAAGATTAGAGAGTGAAGTTCCGGTAATAATGCTTACTGCCAGAGATGCGGTTATGGATAAGGTGTCAGGTCTTGATGCAGGAGCTGATGATTATATTACAAAACCATTTGCTATAGAGGAGCTGCTTGCTCGTATTAGAGTTGCCTTAAAGAAGCGTGTTGCACCAACAGTACAGTCTAACAAGCTTCAAATTGGAAATGTTGTGTTAGATGAGGATAGACACGAGGTTACTGTAAATGGAGAAAATGTTGAGCTGTCTAACAGAGAGTTCGAGCTGCTCCATACATTAATGAAAAATAAAAATATAGTTATGGATAGAGATAAACTGATGAATATGGTTTGCGGCTATGACTATATGGGTGAGACAAATATTATCGATGTGTACATAAGATATCTCAGAACTAAGATAGATGATAAATTTGGAATAAAGCTTATAACCACAGTAAGAGGTGTGGGATACATAATTAAGGAAGATTAGCTTGAGTATAAGCTTAT
>JAGALE010000038.1 GCA_017625335.1 Lachnospiraceae bacterium | reverse complement strand
TTTGGTCTTGGAAAATATTCTAATGCTAAGCTTATTGAAGAAAAGAAAAACGAAATTAAATTAGATGAAGATGGCAAGCAGATACCTAAACTTAAGGAAGAGGATGTCCTTTATGATAAGCGTATTACTTGTCCTGTGTGTGATCTTCCTTTTATCTCTAAAACAGTACGTGCAGGAAAGATAAAGCTTATTGGTAAAGATACCGACCTTCGTGCTATCTATGAGACTGCTGACCCACACAAATATGATGTTATAGCCTGCGAAAACTGTGGTTATGCTGCATTGGGTAAGTATTTTGGAAAGCTTAGTACTAGACAGATGAGAGATATAAAAGACCAGGTTGGTACTAACTTTAAAGGAATTAGTAATAACAAGGATCTGTTTACCTATGATGATGCATTGCTTAGATATAAGCTTGCTTTAGTATGCTCAATTGTAAAGCATGCAAAGGCTGGTGAAAAGGGGTATACAACTCTTAAAATGGCATGGATAATAAGAGGTAAGAGACTAAGTCTTAAGCCTAATGATCCAACTATAAAAAAGCTTTATGAAGAGGAAATGGAATGCATTACTAATGCATATGATTGTTTTGTGGAAGCTTTAGCTAATGAAACGTTGCCAATAGCAGGTATGGATGAGAGTACAATAAAATATCTTATGGCAGAGCTTGCCAGAAAACTTAAAAAATTTGATGAGTCTGCAAAGCTTATAGCTGACGTTATTACATCAAAGGCAACACCTTCAAGATTAAAGGAAGAAGCGTTGAATCTAAAGGAAATGCTTAAGGAAGATATTAAGAAGAACGGCATATAAATATTTATTCGTAAGGAGATTCTTATATGAGTAGCCAAAATTCTACTAATAAGAAAAATATCAAAAAATTGAATAAAAGAAGAAAATATATTAAGAATAGATGCGTATATGTTATGGTTTCAAAAACTTCTACAATTCCTTCACAGATGATTAAAATGTGGACTAAGGAGCCTTATGCACATACATCACTTGCTCTTGATATAGAGTTGAATGAGATGTATAGCTTCGCAAGAAAAAAACTTAGAAATCCATTTAATTGTGGCTTTATAACTGAGGATATTACTACAGGTGTATTCGGTAGAGATGTTGGAACCACATGTAGAATTATGAGAGTATGGGTTACCCAATCACAGTTAGATAAGATCAATAAGATTCTTCAAAAGTTTAAGGATAATAAGAATTATTATAAGTATAACTACATCGGAATCTTTGGTGTTATGATTAATAAACCTGTTGAGAGAGAGTATAATTATTTTTGTTCTCAGTTCGTTTATTATGTTTTATCTAAGGCAGGAGTGAAACTGTTTGATAAAAAACCAGGATTAGCTCGTCCAGAAGATTTCAGAGTATGGAAGGAACCTGAATTAATATATGAAGGCAAGTTAGTAGAATATAGGGACTTTTTGGCGGCTCATTATCCTAAAAAGCCTAATTCTGATAAATATGTTGAAAAAAGAGGCATAAACTTTGATAAGTTTATGTATGTTGAGAATAAAGAAGTCTTGAATGATTCTCATGCTTCGCAGGAAGCAATTGCGGCAACTATGGAGACAGCAGTGGATGCATAATATGAGCAATAAGTAAAATAATCCGGTAATAAAATGCCGGATTATTTTATGGTTATAAAATAATGCATTTAAGAATATGAATAAGAAGAGATTAATGTACTAATTGATGTTTAAACAATAGAAGAAATCATTTAAAAATACAAAGAAATTATGATAATAACAGATGATATTAATAATTTAATAATTGATGATATAAAGGATTTTGATTTAGAAGAAGTTTTAGAGTGTGGACAATGCTTTCATTTTACCAAGCTTGATGATAAACATTATGAGCTTCTAAGCTTTGGAAAATATCTTGAGGTTTCTCAGGAAGCTAATCAACTTATTTTGTATAATACTTCTATAGATGACTTTGAAAAAATATGGAAATCATATTTTGATTTGGATAGAGATTACGGAAGTATTAAAAATGAAATTCTTAATCTAGATAGTCGATTAAATGATGCAATATGTGCCAAGCCAGGTATTAGAATACTGAAACAGGACTTTTTTGAAACATTAATATCTTTTATTATATCTCAGAATAAACAAATACCACATATTAAGCAGATAGTTCACACTATATCTGAAAAATACGGAACTGAGCATATTCTTCCTTCAGGAAGAAAGGTGTATTCATTTCCAACGGTTGAACAGTTAAGTTTAGTGTCAGAGGAAGAGCTTAGAGCTTGTAAGGTAGGATTTAGAGCTCCATACATTAAATGTGCGGTTGACATGGTTGTATCTGGTGAAATAAGTGAAGAAAAGCTTATTACGATGAGTGTGTCGCAGGCAAGAGAAACACTTATGACCATAAAGGGGGTTGGCGAGAAGGTTGCTAACTGTGTTTTGTTGTTTGGACTGGGCTTTACAGATACCTTTCCTGTAGATGTTTGGATGAAACGTATTATGGAATATATGTATTTTGATAAACCACAGGATAAGAAGGCTATTGAAGCATTTGCCATGGAAAAATACGGTGATCTGGCAGGCTATGCGCAGCAGTATCTTTTCTTCTATGGAAGAGAAAATGGGTTGGGGAAATAGCTTATAAATTGTTAATTTGTGTTCATTTTGTTAAATGTGAAAATAAGGGTTGATTTTTTGCTAAAAATGATTACAATATAATTATGTTAGCACTCGAAGTAAGTGAGTGCTAAAAATAATAATCGAGTAAAAATGTATAAGGAGGAATATATTATGAAGTTATCACCATTAGGCGAAAGAGTAGTATTAAAGGAGTCAGCAGTTGAGGAAACTACTAAGTCAGGAATTATTCTTGCAGGTCAGGCTAAAGAGAAGCCACAGTACGCAGAGGTAGTTGCAGTTGGCCCTGGAATTATAGTAGATGGACAAAAGGTTCCTATGGAGGTTAAAGTAGGAGATAAGGTTATCTATTCAAAGTACGCTGGTATGGAAGTTAAGCTTGAGGATGAAGAATTTATCGTTGTTAAGCAGTCAGATATTCTTGCTATTGTTGAGTAAGAAATAAAGTAATATTAGAAGTTTCAATTGAAATTACATATTATTTCAATTATTAATATGACTTAACTAGGAGGCATTAAAATGGCAAAGGAAATTAAGTAAGGAGCTGAGGCTAGAAAGGCTCTTGAAGCAGGTGTTAATAAGTTAGCAGATACAGTTAGAGTTACAATTGGACCAAAGGGAAGAAACGTAGTTCTTGCTAAGTCATTTGGTACACCACTTATAACAAATGATGGTGTTACAATTGCTAAGGAAATTACCCTCGAGGACGCATTTGAGGATATGGGTGCTCAGATTGTTAAAGAGGTAGCAACTAAGACTAATGATGTAGCAGGTGATGGTACTACTACAGCAACAGTTTTAGCTCAGGCTATGATTAACGAAGGTATGAAGAACCTTGCTGCAGGCGCTAATCCTATCGTTCTTAGAAAGGGTATGAAGAAGGCTTGTGATGTTGCTGTTGAGGCTATTTCAGGTATGAGTCAGACTATAAGCGGTAAGGATCAGATCGCAAGAGTTGCATCTATTTCTGCTGGTGATGATAGCGTTGGCGAGATGGTAGCTGAGGCTATGGAGAAGGTTTCTAAGGATGGTGTTATCACTATTGAGGAATCTAAGACTATGATGACAGAGCTTGACCTTGTTGAGGGTATGCAGTTTGACAGAGGATATGTATCAGCTTATATGGCAACTGATATGGAGAAGATGGTTGCTGAGCTTGAGAATCCATATATCTTAATTACAGATAAGAAGATTTCTAATATTCAGGATATCCTTCCACTTCTTGAGCAGATTGTTCAGAGTGGTTCAAAGCTTCTTATTATCGCAGAGGATGTTGAGGGTGAGGCACTTACTACACTTATCGTTAATAAGCTTCGTGGTACATTCTCAGTTGTAGCTGTTAAGGCTCCAGGCTATGGTGATAGAAGAAAGGAAATGTTAAAGGATATAGCTATTCTTACAGGTGGAGAGGTTATCTCAGATGAGCTCGGATTTGACCTTAAGGATGCTACACTTGATAATCTTGGTAGAGCTAAGAGTGTTAAGGTTGGTAAGGAAGAGACAGTTATCGTTGATGGTTATGGTCTTAAGGCTGACATCGAGGGAAGAGTTAACCTTATTAAGAATCAGCTTGCAGAGACTACATCAGAGTTTGATAAGGAGAAGCTTCAGGAAAGACTTGCTAAGCTTGCAGGTGGTGTTGCAGTAATCAGAGTTGGTGCAGCTACTGAGACAGAGATGAAGGAGTCTAAGCTTCGTATGGAGGATGCTCTTAATGCTACAAGAGCTGCAGTTGAAGAGGGAATCATCGCAGGTGGTGGATCAGCTTATATTCACGCAACTAAGAAGGTTGCAGAGCTTGCAGATACTCTTGAGGGAGATGAGAAGACAGGTGCTATGATAATCTGTAAGGCTATGGAAGCTCCACTTACTCATATCGCTGCTAATGCAGGACTTGAGGGAGCAGTTATAATTAATAAGATTAAGGAATCTGAGGTTGGTATCGGATTTGACGCATATAAGGAAGAGTATGTAAGTATGATTGAAGCAGGAATCATTGATCCTGTTAAGGTTACAAGAACAGCTCTTCAGAATGCAACTTCAGTTGCATCAACAATGCTTACAACTGAATCAGTTGTTGCAGATATTAAGGAAGATGCACCTGCTATGCCAGCTGGCATGGGCGGTATGGGCGGAATGATGTAACTACCCTGAGACATGCAGAAACAGAAAGAAGACACGCTCGAGCTAGCTCGAAAGCGTGTCTTCTTTCTGTTTTCTATATGGCGAAGCCATTTACTGAGCTGCAGCGAAGCGGAAGCGAAGTAAAATGTCTCAGGGTAGTTACATCAAATATGGCGAAGTATGCCTCGCGATAGCTCAGGGTAGTTACATCATATAATAGCCATTTACTGAGCTGCAGCGAAGCGGAAGCGAAGTAAAATGTCTCAGGGTAGTTACATCGTTATATTGTCTTTTGCAATCTGATTAGATATAATTGAATTTGATTATTTTAAAGTGAGGATAAAACTTTGATAGGAGAAAGATTAACAGAGCTTAGAGTAAAACATAATATGACTCAGGAAGACTTTGCAGAGTATATGTGTGTGACAAGACATGGACCTGTTATAATAGGACTAAATTAAGAGAAACCCAACAAAATCAAGGGTTTGCACTGATTTAGTCCTATTTTTTTATGCCATTAGGTTAAGGTTAGGACAGCGCTGTTTACAA